>CANSWW010000203.1 GCA_947650845.1 uncultured Lachnospiraceae bacterium | reverse complement strand
TCCGTTTCCTCCGGGAACGGGTATTCCACATCAAACAGCTTCCCGTTTTCTTCGCCAAAGGCTGCCAGCGGAAACAGCTGCGCGCCCATCCGCTCGCCAAACAGACAAACCTGCCGGATATCCCGCTCCCGGATATGCAGGGCAAACGCCGTCTCCAGATTCAGGCTGGCTCCGTTTCGAAAGCGAATAAAACCGAACAGCGAATCCTCCACCGTAAAGCGGCCGCCGTCCCAGCTTCCCATCAGCCCCGTCCCGCCCTGCGTTCCGATCCGGTCGTTGGCCGCCGCACAGACATACGAGATCTCCGGATAATCCATCAAATACAGAGCCAGATCCAGCATATGCGCGCCGATATCAATGAGAGGGCCGCCGCCCTGCATACTCTTATTCGTAAAATTCCCCCAGCCGGGAATCCCCCGTCGCCGGATCCACTGCACCCTGGCGCCGTAAATATCGCCCAGCTCGCCGCGCGCAATCTTTTCCTTCAAAAAAATCACATTGCCGCCATGGCGAAAATGAAATCCATAGGTCAAAAGCCGCCCGGAGCGGACCGCCGTCTCTTCCATCCGCACCGCCTCCTTCACCGTGACTGCCGGCGGCTTTTCGCACATGACATGGCATCCTTGCTCCAGGGCGTCGCAGGTCAAATCACAATGAAACTTGTTCGGAACGCAAACGCTTACCAGATCCGGCTTCTGCCGGGCCAGCATTTCTTTATGGTCCCTGTAATAGTGGGGAATCGAAAATTGCTGTGCCGTTTTTTGGGCAGCTTCTTTGCTGGCGTCGCAGACCGCCACTACTTCCACGCCTTCCATGGATTGGTAATTGGGAATATGCGATACGCGGGCGATCTGCCCGGCGCCGATCAAGGCTACACGTAACGGTTTCATAAAACCTCCTTCATATAAGCAACCGATTTCTTATACGCTTCCAACGGGTCCTCTCCGCGCACTCGTCCTTCATTTACCACGTCGCCCTCATAGCCGATCTCTTTTAATGTCGCCATGTGGCGCGCAAAGTCAATGCTGCCGGTGCCGGGCTGATAGCGGTGGTTCTCCGCAATATGAATATGTCCCAAATAGGGGGCGAACCGGCGCAGGGACTGTGAAATATCGTCCTCTTCGATTGACATATGGTAGAAGTCACCCGTCACCAAAACCCGCTTAAAATTACCGGCCTTAATCACATCTACCGCGTCCTGTATCGTATTAAGCATATGGTCCTGGTAGCGGTTTAACGGCTCCAGGTACAGATACTGACCGCATTCTTCCGCCACCGGGTCTAACTCCGCCAGCGAGGAAAGAATTGCCTTTAGGTCGCCTTCATGGCTGCGGGGCGAGACCATCGGAGGCAGTCGGTAGGTAAACATCCCCCAGGCCGCCGGGACGACTACGCCCGTACCGCCCGCTTCCTGCAGGGCATGCAATATTTTTTTCAGATCCTGCACGCCGTTGACCCGCCGTTCTTCGATAAAATCTCCGATCCAGCCCCGGTAGCCCCCGCAGGCGCTGCTTACGGGCAGACCGGTCTTGGCGACGGCTCCCTTCACTTCGTCCAGCCGCTCTACCAGTACTTTGCCATCGATCTCAAAGCATTCAAATCCCATGGATTTGACAAAAGCGAATTTTTCAATCAGCGTTTCGGGGAAAAAATCTTTGTCTTGGGTTCCTAACCGCATTTTCTACACCTTACCCTTTCTTTTGCTCCACCGCATTCTCTGCCCGGCAAATCAGCTAAAATCCACGCCCAGCTTGATGCTGTTCTCCGGCTCGCGGTCTACATACCGGCTAAAGCCCTCCGCACTCTTTGCAAACGGGATCACCGGGTCAATGATTTCCTCGCAGTTTAGATAGCCGCTCATCAACAGCTCCCAGCATACGTCCTCGATTCGTTTCCGGCACCAGCGGGGATATTCGGGGTTGGGCTCGCTGCAGGCGCGGGAGAAAATAATCTTTCCATAATTGTAGTGAGCCTCCTGCCCCAGCCACAGGCCGGCCGGAAAAGGCTTGGCAAAGGCTACATACGCCAGGGTACCGCCGTAGGCAAGTCCTTTCAAGGCGGCCTGCAGGGCATGGACGTTGCCGCTGGTCTCGATGATTACATCGGCTCCCATCTTGTCCGTCAGACGCTTGATCTCCAGGCCCGCGTCGCAGGAAAGCGAATCCAGACAGAAGTCCGCTCCATACTTCCCGGCGATCGTCCGCCGCTTCTTTATCGGGTCTACGCCGATCACCGTATGGGCTCCGGACTTTTTGGCCAGCTGAATCGCCAGCTGGCCGATCGCGCCCAGGCCGATCACCACTACGTTGTCGCCGGTACGCACGTTCGCGTCGCGAATCGCCGCCAGCGCGAACTGGGCCGGATCGTAGCAGACCGCGTTTTTCGCCGAGGCGCCGGCCGGCATTTTGCGCAGCTTGTAATTGTTTACGGCTTTTACGATTTCGGTTTCCCGGATCGGCCCATAGGAACAGACGCGGTCGCCTATTTCATATTCCGTTACGTCGGCTCCTTTTTCCAGAATCGTCCCCACGAACATATTGCCGATCGGCAGGTCGCCAAACTCAATGCCACGGGGCTCTTCCGGCTCTCTCTCCCGGAAAATCTTCCACTCATCGTCGAATTTGCCATCGATAAAAGGCGTCGTACCGCGAAAATCCGCCAGCTCCGTTCCGTGCTTGGGGGCGGCGAATTCTACCTTTACCAGGACTTCATCCCGCTCGATCGCCCTGTCCTCATACTCCGCCAGTTCCGCCACCCGAGGGGCGGTTGCCACTAATTTCTTCATTTCTTTATTCTCCTCTCTTATGCATGTGTTTTCAACGCATTGTGTCAATGTCTCCTGCCTTTGCCTGTGTTCTCAGGGCATGACGGCCGCCTCTTCCCGCAGGGAAGCTCTCTCAATCAACATCGAAGGAAAGAAGCAATTCGCCGGCACGCCGTCCGGCCCGTACTGCCGATGTGCCGTAAGCCGCAGAAAGATTTCCTGGGCCAGGCGGTCAAAATCCTGGCAAAAGGCGGTAAGCGGCGATTCTAAGTACTCATTGGCCGCAAAATCAGACAACCCTAATATCCCCACATCATCCGGGATCGCCAGTCCTCTCTCTCGGACTGCGTGGAAAACGCCGCTGATCCGTTCGTCGCCCGGCGCAAAAAAGCTGTCCGCTCCTTCGCGGAGCGCTTCCCGCGCCCCTTCATAGGCCAGGCGGATATCCATCACCCCCGTGCGGACCAGACTTTTGATGCCATGGCTCGCCAGTGCTCGCTCAAAGCCCCGTATACATAGGCGAGAGGAGAGCGCCGCCCCCGCCTCCGTCATCAGGCAGGGATTTCGGTATCCCCGCTTTGCCAGTGTCTGTCCGCCTTCAAACCCCAGCCAGCCGTGATCCATGCTCACCGCGCAGAGACTTTCTTCCTCTGTCTGTCCCAGGATCACATAGGGGATGCCGTTCTTTTTTAAATAGTCTACCCGCCTGTCCTGCTCGTAATACTCCATCAGAATCGCCCCGTCGGCGATTCCGCTGGCTAAGAGATTAAAGCCGTCCGTCTCGTCGTTCTGAAACCCCTCGTTATCGGAGGGAGCCATAATCAGCTTCTGCCCGCGTCTCCGGCCCTCGCGAAAAAGCGCCTTCAGCATCTGGTTTCGCCAGGCGTTTAAGTACTCTTCCTGATGCCGGTCCAAAAAAATTACAAAAATATTTGTCTGGTTCTGCTTTAACCCTCTCGCCAAAAGATTGACTCGATAGCCCATCTGCTCCATGGCCGCTTCCACTCGCCGTCTTGTCTTATCGGTAACCTGATCCGAATGATTCAGCACCCGGGATACCGTCTTTAGCGACACCTGGCAGCTATCTGCAATTTCCTGCATCGTTGCCTTTCTCATACTCTGCTGCCCCCTTGCTCTTTTCATTTTGTCCTACGTTGTCATTATAGTATTAAAAAACAGGCGCTGTCAATTCTTTTGCCCATTTTCGGGCTATTGCACAAGCGCCTTGTTCATTTCTACAAACCGTCTCCGGCCTGCTCATTTTACCCGGATATGATCTTCAAAGCCTTCCGAATAATGCACCTCATAGTCGTCCGTGATAAAAGCCGCATACACTCCGTCCAGACTGTCAATCAGCTCCATCCCCTTTTCCAGTCCCAGCGCAAAGCAAGTCGTAGAGAGGCCGTCGCCGTCTACGGACTGCCTGGAAATAATACTTACCGATAAAAGATTGTTTTCGCAGGGATAGCCGGTTTCGGTATTTAATATATGGTGATAAAGCTTATCGTCGATCGTAAAATTACGCTGGTCGATCCCCGAAGTAACCACCGAAAAATCGTCGATCTCCACAATCGCGATCACATCGTCCCGCGCCCCGAACGGATACTGAAGCCCTACGTTGAAGGCGGAGCCATCCGGCTTTTTCCCCACGCAGAGGATATTTCCGCCCAGGTTGATAATGGCGCTGTTTACGCCCTCGCTTACCAAATACTCCTTTAAACGATCCGCAATATACCCCTTTGCAATCGCCCCTAAGTCGACGCCCGATTCCGGATCCGCCAGCGTCACCTGATTGCCGTCGATGGAAAGCTTGGTGTAATCCACATGTTCTACGGCTTTTGTCAGCGCGTCCGCATCCGGCAAGGCCGGCGTCTCCGCCTTAAAGTCCCACAAGCTGGTAATCGGCTCTACCGTTATATCAAAGGCGCCGCCCGAAAGCTCGCTGTAATAGAGGCCCTTTTGTAAAAGCGCCAGCACCTCCTCTTCCATTTCCACCGT
This sequence comes from uncultured Lachnospiraceae bacterium, assembly GCA_947650845.1. GTDB lineage: Bacteria > Bacillota > Clostridia > Lachnospirales > Lachnospiraceae > RGIG7193. Next base: position 523 of record CANSWW010000203.1, on the reverse strand, counting down.
TCCGTTTTCATTCAAGCGATAAATTTCCGTCCCTTCCAACGTTCGGCTCAGCTTATCCTCATACTCGGCAATGATCTCAAAGCAATGATTTAATAGCGTGCGGTCTGTTGAATCATATATACTAATAGAAATAATCGTGTCCAGATAATCCAGGGAATACTCGGTAATCGGAGCATTGCCGGAATCTTGTACGGCCGAGGTCGATTCCCCGATTCCTTCTGTCGAAGCGTCCGGCGCTTTTTGCGTACAACCGCCAAGCGTCCCCATAACCAATACCAGACATAACGCCAGGCAGGCCGATCCCTTCCATCCTCTGTTCCTTTTTCTCATCTCATTTCTCCTTCCGCATTTCCATACGCCAAAAACAGTACCACGCAGGCAGCGGTTTTGTCAAGGAAGCATATCCCGTTTTCACAAATTTTTTTCTTTTTTAGTTGACAGTTTTCGATTCTCGTGATATAGTAGCAAAGGCATCGAGGCGTGGCTCAGTTTGGTAGAGCGCCGTGTTCGGGACGCGGAGGCC
>CANSWW010000202.1 GCA_947650845.1 uncultured Lachnospiraceae bacterium | reverse complement strand
GGCTGGTATTTCGGACATTTGATAAAGCGGTCACCGCCTTCCCTGATGCCAGGCCTTAAATGAAATGCAGGCATCATCCGCACTGAATTTTAGATATTTCTCCTGTCTACTTGACAAGGGGCATATCAACCAAAGGATACGGCTATTTCGTAATTCACTAATCGGGCTGACCGTCTATCGGTAGCTCCTGTTGGGCATCTGTTAGCGCATATCTCCCTCCGAGACTTTCATAATATATTTCGGAATCCGGTCTTGCATGTTCCGCTCATTCCGTGTAAGATAAGCCTATGGCAAATTACCGATTTTTTGTAGAATACGAAGGCACAAGATACGACGGCTGGCAACGCCAGGGAAACACGGACAAAACGATCCAGGGAAAGCTGGAAGCGGTTTTGAGCCGTCTTTTTGCGCAGGCAATCGAGGTACAGGGCTCCGGGCGGACGGATGCGGGCGTGCACGCGGCGGCGCAGGTGGCCAATTTCCATGTGCCGGAGGACGCGGAGATTTTTCTGCCGGGAAATGGCGGGGAAAAGATATTTTTGCCGGCCGGCGAACGGAGGAAAACAGGCTATCGGCATCCGGCCGAGCAGGCCCTGGAGCACTATATAAACACGTATCTGCCGGAGGACATCGGCATATACGGGCTGGAAGAAGCCGACGAGCGGTTCCACAGCCGTTATCAGGCAACAGGCAAGACCTACTGCTACCGAATCTGGACAAAGGAGGAAAAGCCGGTGTTTGCACGGCATTATGTCTGGCGGATGCCGGGGCGTCTTGACACGGCGGCGATGCGGCGGGCGGCGCAGGATGTGACAGGCACATGGGATTTTGCGTCCTTCTGCGGAAATACGCGGATGAAAAAGAGCACGGTGCGCACGATTGACCGGCTGGAAGTAAAGGAAGAGGACGGCCTGGTGACGATCTGCGTCCACGGCGACGGCTTTTTGCAAAACATGGTGCGGATTCTGACCGGAACACTTGCGGAGATCGGGCAAGGAAAACGAAGCGCACAGGAGATGAAGCGGATCCTCGCGGCCAAGAATCGGGCGGCTGCCGGCATTACCGCGCCGCCGCAGGGATTGTGCCTGGAAGCAGTGGACTATGATCCGCCGTTTTTGCCGCCGTCCGCGAAAAGGAATAGGTGAGAAATGATAGATTTTCTGGTAAAACGGTTTGTAAAAGATTATGAAAATATCGGGGACGCGCAGGTGCGTACGGCGTACGGGGTATTGGCCAGCTGTGTGGGGATCGGCTGCAATGTATTCTTGTTTGCACTCAAGCTCCTGGTCGGGCTGGCCGTGCACTCGGTGTCGGTTATGTCGGATGCCTTTAACAACCTCTCGGACGCGGCCTCCTCAATTATCAGCTTTATCGGCGTGCGGATGGCCGGACAGCCGGCCGATGCCAAGCATCCCTTTGGACATGGCCGGATTGAGTACGTGGCGGCGCTGATTGTGTCCTTTTTGGTCATCGAGGTGGGCTGGACGCTGTTTAAGTCGTCGTTTGATAAGGTGCTTCATCCTGACGAACTGTCCTTTCACCTGCTCTCGGTGCTGATTTTGGCGGCATCGATCAGCGTCAAGCTGTGGATGGCCTATTTTAACCGCAAGCTGGGACGGCGCATCGATTCATCGGTGATGCGGGCCACGGCGGCCGATTCCCTCGGCGACGTGCTGACGACCTCGGCGACGATTGTGGCGCTAATCGTCTATGGGATTTGGAACATAAATATCGACGGCCTGGTGGGCGTAGCGGTATCGGTCATTATCATGGCGGCCGGCGTGCAGATCGCCAGAGATACGCTGAGCCCGCTTTTGGGAGAGCCGATCCGCCCGGAGGTATACCAGCAGATTACGCAGTTTGTGGAGAGTTATGAGGGCATCATCGGCAGCCACGACCTGATTGTGCATAATTACGGCCCGGCCAAAAGCATGGCCTCGATTCATGCGGAGGTGCCGAACAATGTGGGGATTGAAAAATCGCATGAAGTGATTGACCGGATTGAGCGGGAGGCGGCGCAGAAGCTGGGGATTTTGCTGGTGATCCACATGGATCCCGTGGCGGTAAACGATGAAAAGCTTCTTCATTACCGCAGCTTGACGGAGGAAGCGGCAAAGGAGCTGGCGCCGGGCGCCAGCATCCATGATTTCCGCCTGGTGCGGGGGGAGCGGCAGGTCAATCTGATTTTTGATCTGGTAGCGCCATACGATTTTCCCGTGGAAAAGGAAGAAGAGCTGAAACGGCAGCTGAACCAGGCGGTACAGGAAAAGGATGCCGTCTGCTGCTGTGTGATTACGGTGGAACGCAGTTTTTGTGCCGCTGAGTAGAGCGGCGAAGCAAAAAAGGAGGCGATTGTGGGGATCGTCTCCTTTTTTGATATACGTGGCTTAGACGCCTGCCGGTTCATGCAGAGGTGGATTTAGCAAGGGAGCCCATTTGCGGCTCCTGCGTGGCGCCGGCGGTTTTTTGCGCCGGCATTTTGCCTGCATGGCCCTTTTGCCCGTCTGACCGGATAGCGCCGGAGAGGAAGAGGGCGGATTTTGCACAGGCCGGGCCGATCAGCTCATAGAGCACCGACGAAGCCAGGATAATCGTCATCAGCAGGCCGCCGATTTCATCGGGCAGAATCCTCTGCGCGAGATAAGCCAGGCCGATGGCAACGCCGGCCTGAGGGATGAGCGCCACGCCCAGGTAGCGGCGGATGGAGGGGCTGCTTTTTACGGTAAGGCATCCCAAATAGGCGCCCAGGTACTTGCCGGCAATGCGGATCAGAAAATAACCGAGTCCGACAAGCCCAAAGCTGGCAAGCATCGTTACATCCAGGTTCATGCCGGATACGACGAAAAACATCAGCATAATCGGCGGCGTAAAGACGTTCAGCTGGCGGAAGAGCTCTTTGTCGTGGGCCTTGTTGCGATAGACGGCGCCCAGGACCATGCAGGATAAAAGCGGCGAGACATCAAAGATCGTGCACAGGCCGGACAGCCCCAGGAGCAGGGCGACCGTGATGATCAGCCGGTTGTCGGTGCTGCGGTGCGGCCACAAAAGTCGGTGCAGCAACAGGCCGAAAAAAGCGCCCAGGGCCATAAAGCCAAGGTTGTAAAGGATCGGCAGGGCAATGCTGGAGACGGAGAGCGTACCGTATTCCATAGCGGTTACGACGGCGGCGACAATGCTGAACACCAGCAGGCAGACTACGTCGTCTAACGCTACGACCTGCAGCAGCGTGTTGACAAATTCACCGCGGGCATGGTACTGGTTAATAGTCATCATGGTGCTGGCCGGAGCGGTGGCCGTGGCAATCGCTCCCAAAAGCAGCGCCATCGGCAGGTTCATGCGAAAAATAAGGAGCATCAGGACAGTTACCAGAAGGCCGGCAATCAGGGACTCGAACAGAGTGATGACAATGACCGAGAGGCCGGCGTCCCGCAGCGTCTCTTTTTTGAAGAAACGGCCCACGCCAAACGCGATAAAAGCCAGCGCGATATCGCTGACAAAGTTCATATGATCGACCAGCTGCTGCGGAATCAGACGCAGGCAGTGCGGCCCGATCAGAATGCCCGCCACAATATAGCCGCTGACATTGGGCAGCTGTACCTTTTTAGTCAGCCGCGTAAAGAGAAAGCCGGCCAGCAATATAATTGACAGTCCGATCAAAACAGTCGTATTGGTATTCAAACCTTCCAGATAATGTCCCATGTCCGTTGTCCTCCCGCCGATTCCTTGAAATATGAAAAAGCGTCCGTCCGCTTTTTAAGCGTCGGTCTTGCGCCGTTGCCTTTATTATGATATACTGATTTTGCAATAAAATCAAATTATCGTTTTCTTGACAACCATAAAGAAAAATTATGAATGTTTGGGGAGGAATCGTATGCTGGACGCGAAGCTGGATACGTTGTTGGTTGTATGCGAGAAGAATAATTTTACCCGGGCCGCGGAAGCGTTAGCCCTCACACAGCCGGCGGTCAGCCACCATATCAATGCGCTGGAGGAGGAGCTGGGGGTAAAGATTTTTCACCGGGGCAAGGGGGAACTGAAGCTGACGCCTGAGGGCGAGATCGTTGTCAAATACGCAAAGCGCATGAAGGCGCTTTATGAAAAGCTGCAGGAGAAGCTGATTGTGGCGGAGAAGCGCGTCACGAGGCTGCGGGTAGGGATTACGCACACGGCCGAGAGCAGCCTAACGGCCGAGGTTTTGGCGAAGTACGGCAGCTTAAACAGCGGCGTAAGTATTACGATTATTGCGGATACCATAAATAATCTTTATGATATGCTGTCCAGCTATGAGGCGGATTTGGCGATTGTCGAGGGGCCGGTGCGGGAGCCGGGGATTAACAGCCTATTGCTGGATACCGATTACCTGGTCTGCGTTATGTCCAATAATAATCCGCTGGCCTCTAAAAATATGGTGACGCTTAATGAATTGAAGCGTGAGAAGATGATCCTGCGCCTGCCGAATTCCGGCACGCGGAATTTGTTTGTTTCGCATCTGGAGAGTATCAACCGCTCGATCGAGGATTTCGACGTGGTGTTGGAGGTAGACAATATCGCCACAATTAAGGATTTGATCCGCAAGGATTTAGGCGTGTCGATCCTGCCTGGCAGCACTTGCTTGAACGAGCTGCGCAAGGGGAAGCTGACCGCGCTGCCGATTGAGAACCTGAGCATGATCCGGGAAACCAATATTTTGTATCACAAGGATTTTGAACATATGGAGGTGCTGGACTCGATCATGCGGATTTATCGGGAGACGGCGCAGAAGTACCGGTAGACGACGCGGAAATGTTGTTCATGATTTTTGGCGGGAATTGCGAGCGGGAATTGTGCGGCAATTGTGACTCAAATTTTTTAAAAAAAGGGCTTGATTTTTTGGCAAAGATCGGTTATAATTCTCCTTGCGTTGAAGATTGGGCTATCGCCAAATGGTAAGGCAACGGACTCTGACTCCGTCATTTTCCAGGTTCGAATCCTGGTAGCCCAGCGATTGAAAGCCTCTCCGGGTGTGGATCGGGGAGGTTTTTTGTTGCAAAAAGTAAGAGAACTAAGAATGTACGGGCTTTTTAAGGTGATAGGGTCAGTCAAAGAAAGATTCTAGGGAGAATTGGTTAGAATATAGGAAAGGCAATTAAAAATGTTTGGCAGAATAATGCAGGTTAATTCATATGGCAAGAGGTGAAAAACTATGGTAGAGACATATTTAAAACTGCCCCTATACACATTGCCCGAAGGGTCTTATGACGAGAGATATTGTAAAACGGGTCGACAGTCCATGGCTTAAAATGCTATGGGATCCGGCTAATTC
>CANSWW010000201.1 GCA_947650845.1 uncultured Lachnospiraceae bacterium | reverse complement strand
ATTTATGAAAGAAATGATGGCCTTGATAGGGACTAAATCATAAAAAGATGAAGCGCGATATCGTCTGGACCACAAAATTCAAAAAAGATTACAAGCTGGCAGTCAAACGCAACTTGGATATTGGTCTGCTCGATGATGTAATCCGTGCCTTGTCACGGGGCGAAACTCTGCCGGAGAAGAACAGGGACCACGAACTAACCGGCGATTGGATGGGGCACAGGGAGTGCCATATTCAGCCGGACTGGCTCCTCATTTACCGGATTGAGGATGATGTACTGATATTGACACTGTCCCCCACCGGGACACACGGCGATTTGTTCGGCAAATAATTTCTGCCGTCATAAGGGAGCCTTGGGAAACTTCGTGAAGCACCTCTGTTAATAGTAATTGAAATAATTGACAAGCTTTTGCTCTCGATTTATAATATGCCCTATACAAGGCTCCAAAAATATAGATATAGGAAAGAAAGCACTATAAAGGTGCATAAAATGTCCTGAAAACAAGGGTATGGAAAGGAAGTCTGGTGCAGCGCATGAAGTTAAAACGTATTCTGGCTGTTTTAGGTATTGCCGTTCTGGCTGGCATGTATTTGCTCAGCCTTATTTTTGCGCTGATCGACCATCCGCTTAAGTCGTCTCTTTTGCTGACATCGCTGTACGCCACGATTGTAGTTCCGGTATTTTTGTATGTCTTTTTGTTTATCACGCGGCTGCTTCGCGAACGGCGGGGGAAGAGGGAGGCGGCTTCAGCCGGCAAAGAGGCTGGCCGCTGAGTGAAAAGAAGGGAAGGGGCGGCGCATGCGGGCCGCGCCCCTGAGAGCAGATTCAGAAACATTTGCCTGTATGGGCTTCCGGCAAAACAGAGAAAGGAACCTCGCCGACGGCAAAGTCCCTTTCTCGATCTCAAGGAAACTTCTTTATCTCATGATAATATCGTCGCGGCCCGGACCGTTGGAAACCATCGTCACCGGTACGCCCAGCTCTTTTTCGATGAATTCCACGTACTTGCGGCAGTTCTCCGGCAATTCTTCGTAGGTCTTGATTCCCCGGATATCGCATTTCCAGCCCGGCAGGGTCGCATAGACAGGCTTTGCTTTTTCCAGCTTGGCTGTCGTGGGGAAGTCCTTTGTTACTTCGCCGTCAATCTCGTAGCCGACGCAGACGGGCAGCTCGTCCAGATATCCCAGCACATCCAACACCGTGAGAGCGGCTTCAGTCGCGCCCTGGATCCGGCAGCCGTAGCGGGAGGCAACGGCGTCGAACCAGCCCATGCGCCGCGGGCGTCCGGTAGTCGCGCCGAACTCGCCGCCGTCTCCGCCGCGTCTGCGCAGTTCATCGGCTTCTTCACCGAAGATTTCACTTACAAAGGCCCCTGCGCCGACAGCGCTCGAATAGGCTTTGACCACGGTCGTGATTTGTTTGATCTCATAGGGCGGGATACCGGCGCCGATCGCACCGTAGGCCGCCAGGGTCGAGGATGAGGTCACCATCGGGTAAATGCCGTGGTCAGGATCCTTTAAGGAGCCGAGCTGGCCTTCCAGCAGGATATTTTTGCCTTCCTTCAGCGCCTCGTGCAGGTACGCGGATACGTCGCATACATAGGGCGCAATCATGTCGCGATAGGATAAAAGCGTGGTGAGAAGCTCCTGCGGGTCAATCGGCGGCTTGTGATACAGATGCTCAAACATGACGTTCTTGATCTCGCAGACCCGCACGGTTTTTTCCTTTAACAGTTCTTCGTCGAACAGCTCGCTCACCTGGAAGCCGATTTTAGCGTATTTATCGGAATAAAAGGGCGCGATGCCGGATTTTGTCGAGCCGAAGGATTTCCCGGCCAGGCGGGCTTCCTCGTAGGTATCCTGCAGCACATGGTACGGCATCAAGATCTGCGCCCGGTCGGATACGAGGATCTTCGGCGTCGGGACGCCCTGCTCCTCTAATGTGTGCAGTTCGTTTAGCAGATAGGGGATATTTAGCGCCACGCCGTTGCCGATGATGCTCGTCGTATGGTTGTAGAATACGCCCGAGGGCAGCAGGTGCAGGGCAAATTTTCCGTAATTATTGATGATCGTGTGGCCAGCGTTGCTTCCCCCCTGGAAACGGATGATGATATCCGACTCCTTCGCCAGCATGTCCGTGATTTTCCCCTTGCCTTCGTCGCCCCAGTTGGCGCCGACAATCGCTCTTACCATGAATGTTTCTCCTTTCCTTGTTCCTGCCCGTGTTCCCAGGGCATGATGGTACACCCCTGTGGTGTTTCCTTGTGAATGCCCGTATTCTCAGGGCATAGTGGTACGCCGCTCTTTATTTTTTATGCAAAGCAACCGACTTTACTAGCATACATCCAAACTATATATAAGTAAAATCAATGTTTTTTATGCTTTTCATAAGACTATCTTATATCAAAACAAACCAGCCGCACTCCGCCTTCCTGTGAAGCTATCCATCCGTCTCCGGGTTTTCCTGTCCTTCCTGCTCCTCCATAATCAAATTCAGAAGCGCCCGGGCCGCCGCGGAGAGCGGGCTGCGCCGGTCGGTGACGATGCACATATCGCGCTTTGGGATTTCTTCCTCAAAATTGAGGCAAAATACCTCTCCCCGCTGCAGCGCTTCCGCGGCAAAGCCCTGCATGACGCAGCCGACCCCCAGGCTGCGGATGGCAAACTGGACGATCATATCGCTGGTCGCCAGTTCAAATTCCGGCTCCAGGCGCACCTGCCGCCTGGCCAGGAACTCATCCAGATACCGGCGGCTGCTGGTATTTTTCTCCAGACAGATCAGCGGCAGCTTCGGCAGCTCGGCAAACGACAATCTTCGTTTTGCCAGCTCCCGGAATTTATTGCCGGCGATAAAGCAGTCCCGGATCTGCCGCACCGTCCGTTTCTCCAGCTCCGGCCGCTCTGCAAACGGCATGGTCACGACGCCGAAATCAATGCGTCCGGCCGACAAAAGCGAAAGCGTCTCCGGCGTCGGCCCGTTCGTGACCGTCACCTTTAACCGCGGATACATTTCATGGAAGCGCTCCAGGCAGGAAAGCAGGAAAAAGCGCAGCGTCATGTCGCTGGCGCCGATGCGCACCTCCCCTTCCTCCAGGTTATTCAGCTTTCGCAAAAGCGTTTCGCCCGCCAGGATGCTTTCCAGCCCCCGGGAAACGTAGCCGTCTAACAGCTGCCCGGCCTGCGTCAAACGCACCCCTCGCGGCGTGCGCACAAACAGCTGGCTGCCGATGCTCTCCTCCAGCTGTTTGAGCGACTGGCTCACGGCCGGCTGCGATACACACAAGGCCCGCGCCGCCGCCGTGATGCTCTTACAGCGGCTTACCTCATAAAAGATACGGTAGTGCTCCAGATTGATGTCCATGCGTACTCTCCCTTCCACAAGGCTTACTTTACCATTGAAGGGCCTCTTGTTTCAAGGGGTTTTCGATTTTTATTTGCAGATTAGTTTGCCGTCGGAATGGATTCATAAAAATATTCTTAATAAATAAAAAATGCGGTTAGAAATGTTACTTTTTTACCGTTTCTTCGTTTATATTTATGTAGCACCGCAAGTGTATACCACTATGCCCTGAAAACACGGGCTAAATCAAGGAAACACCACAAAGAAAGGAGCTGCTATGAATCTGGCTGAGCGTTTACGATTGCTGCGGACCCACTTCGGCTACTCGCAAGCCGCGTTGGCAGAAAAATTGTCCGTTTCCCGTATGGCTTACACGCAATACGAGAGCGGACGCCGCGAGCCAAGCCTGGCAACGTTAATTATCCTGGCTGAAACCTATCAGATCTCCGTCGATTTTCTGCTGGGGATTTCCGATTTAACGCGCCTGCCGACCCTTTCCGCGCAAGAAAAAATCCTGCTGTCGCAGCTCGACCGGTTGGCAGACGAACGACGACAGCAGGTATTCCATACACTAAAATCCAAGCTGGGAGAACAGATCCTCAGCGATTATTCCGGCCAGGCGGATGGAACGACGACAGAGGACCTCTTCTGAGGTGACTGCGGCTTTGTGTCGGCCGCATCTTTTCGCCTGCGCCTTTCCCTTACACATGAATCTCCGCCCTCACGCCCAACAGCTCCTGATTCGCTTTCAGCACCGGCCGGATCACTTCCTCTAAGAATTCCTCCACCTGCTTCGGCGCGCGCCCCACATAGCGGGACGGCTCCATCGCCTTTTGCAGTTCCTCCAGCGAGAGGTTGAAAGACGGATCGGCCGCGATCAGCTCTAAGAGATCGTTCTCGCGGCCCTCGGCCTTCACATGACGCCCCGCCTCCATCGACAGCGTGCGGATGCGCTCGTGCAGCTCCTGGCGGTCTCCGCCCGCCTTTACGGCATCCATCATAATGTTTTCGGTCGCCATGAAGGGCAGCTCGGCCATCAGGCGCTTCTCGATGACCTTCGGATAGACCACCAGGCCGTCCACCACGTTCAGATACAGGTCTAAAATTCCGTCCACCGCCAAAAATCCCTCGGGGATACTGATCCTCTTGTTGGCCGAATCGTCTAACGTGCGCTCAAACCACTGCGTCGAGGCCGTCAGCAGCGGGTTCATCACATCGCTCATCACATAGTTAGCCAGGGAAGCGATGCGCTCGCTACGCATAGGGTTGCGCTTATAAGCCATCGCCGAAGATCCGATCTGGCTCTTTTCAAAGGGCTCCTCAATCTCCTTTAAATGCTGAAGCAGACGGATATCGTTGGAAAACTTATGCGCGCTGGCGGCGATCCCGGCCAGGACGTTCAACACACGGCTGTCCACCTTGCGCGAGTAGGTCTGCCCCGATACCGGATAGCAGGCGGAAAAGCCCATCTTTTCCGCGATCTTCTGATCCAGCAGGCGGCATTTCTCATGGTCGCCGTCAAACAGCTCGAGGAAGCTGGCCTGGGTACCGGTCGTCCCTTTGGAACCCAGCAGTTTCATACTCCCGATCACATGCTCCAAGTCCTCCAGGTCAAGCGCCAGCTCCTGCAGCCATAAGCAGGCGCGCTTGCCGACAGTCGTCGGCTGCGCCGGCTGGAAATGGGTAAAGGCTAAGGTCGGCTGATCCTTCCAGCGCTCGGCAAAACGCGCCAGCTCGTCCATGACGTTAATCAGCTTTTTGCGTACCAGCTTCAGGGCCTCGGTCATAACGATGATATCCGTATTGTCGCCCACATAGCAGGAGGTCGCGCCCAGGTGAATGATCCCTTTCGCGTTCGGACACTGTACGCCATAGGCATAGACATGAGACATGACATCGTGGCGCACTTCCTTTTCCCGCGCCTTCGCCACCTCGTAATTGATATCGTCCCGATGCGCCTTCAGCTCTTCGATCTGCCCCTCCCCCGCCAGGACGCCT
>CANSWW010000200.1 GCA_947650845.1 uncultured Lachnospiraceae bacterium | reverse complement strand
AGTGGAAGTGAGGGATTCACTTTAACCTGGCTGACAAGGAAAAAAGGATTGCGGAGCTGGAGTGCTATATGGAGGAGCCCACGCTGTGGGACGACCCGGAGAAGGCGGCCGGCATTATTAAGGAGCTGGGGAGCCTGAAGGCGACCCGTGATACGTTTAACAAGCTGCAGCAGGACTACGACGATATCGGGGTCCTGATTGAGATGGGCTATGAGGAGAACGATGAGTCGTTGATCCCGGAGATAGCGGAGGCGATCCGCAGCCTGGGCGAGGAGCTGGATAAGATCCGGATCCAGACGCTTTTGTCGGAGGAGTACGACAAGAACAACGCGATTTTAAAGCTGAATGCCGGCGCGGGCGGTACGGAGTCCTGTGACTGGGCTTCGATGCTGTACCGTATGTATATGCGCTGGGCGGAGAAGAGGGGCTTTAGCGTGGAGGTCTTGGACTTTTTGGACGGCGACGAGGCGGGGATCAAGTCGGTGACGGTGCAGATCAACGGGGAGAATGCCTATGGCTACCTGAAGTCGGAGCATGGCGTCCACCGGCTGGTGCGGATTTCGCCTTTTAATGCGGCGGGCAAGCGGCAGACGTCGTTTGTGTCGTGCGATATTATGCCGGAGATCGAGGCGGATCTGGACGTGGAGATCGATGAGGATGACTTAAGGATCGATACGTACCGTTCAAGCGGCGCGGGCGGCCAGCATATCAACAAGACTTCGTCGGCGATCCGCATTACGCATCTGCCGACCGGGATTGTGGTGCAGTGCCAGAACGAGCGCTCGCAGTTCCAGAATAAGGATAAGGCGATGCAGATGCTGAAGGCGAAGCTGTTTATGCTAAAGAAGCAGAGCAATGCCGAGAAGCTGTCGGATATCCGCGGGGATGTGAAGGAGATCGGCTGGGGCAACCAGATCCGCTCCTATGTGCTGCAGCCTTATACGATGGTGAAGGATCACCGTACCGAGGCGGAGACGGGCAACGTGAACGCGGTGCTGGACGGCGATATCGATTTGTTTATCAGCGCGTTCTTAAAGTGGAACAGCTTGAAGAAGTAGGAAGGAAGGGGGCTGGCCGCGGGGCGGGCGGCTCCCTTTGTGGAGGAGGGCTTTCGGACGTAGGAAACGGAAACCCCAACGGGGATCCGTTTATGGGGGCGGGTTTTGCGGGGAGAAGGAGCGAGGAGTAAGAAAAATCTATGCTGATTGTGAAGAAATTTGGCGGCTCGTCGGTGGCCAATAAGGAGCGGATCTACAATGTGGCAAAGCGCTGCATTGAGGATTACAAGGCCGGCCACGACGTGGTGGTGGTATTGTCCGCCATGGGAGACACCACGGATGACTTGATTGAGATGGCCCACAGCATCAATGAGCACCCGCCGAAGCGGGAGATGGATATGCTTTTGTCGGTGGGCGAGCAGATGAGCGTGGCTTATATGGGGATGGCGATGGATGCCCTGGGCGTGCCGGCGATTTCGCTGAACGCGTTCCAGGTGCAGATGCACACGAATTCCTCGTATGGCGCAGCCAAGCTAAAGCGCATCGATACGGAGCGGATCCGCAACGAGCTGGAGGCGCACAAGATTGTCATTGTGACAGGGTTCCAGGGGGTGAATAAGTTTGACGATATTACGACCCTGGGCCGGGGCGGCTCGGATACGACGGCGGTGGCGCTGGCGGCCTGCCTGCATGCGGACCGCTGTGAGATCTATACCGATGTGGACGGCGTGTATACGGCCGACCCGCGCATTGTGCCGGATGCGCGTAAGCTTCCGGAGATATCGTATTCGGAGATGCTGGAGATGGCGACCCTGGGCGCCAAGGTGTTGCACAACCGTTCGGTGGAGATGGCCAAGAAGTACGGGGTGCAGCTGATCGTGCGTTCCAGTTTGAATACCAATGAGGGGACCGTGGTAAAGGAGGCGGCAAGAATGGAGAAAATGATCGTAAGCGGCGTGGCGGCGGACAAGGACGTGGCACGCATTTCCGTGATGGGCGTGGAGAATGAGCCCGGTATCGCGTTTAAGGTGTTTAACAGCCTGGCGAAGAAGAAGATCAATGTGGATATCATTTTGCAGTCGGTCGGCCGCGGCGGCACGAAGGACATTGCTTTTACGGTGGCCAAGGGCGACGTGGAGGCGGCGATCGGGGTCATCAAGGAGGATATGCACGTGTTTACCGCCAAGGGCTATGAGGTGGAGGAGGGCGTGGCCAAGGTTTCGATCATCGGGGCCGGCATGACGTCCCACCCGGGCGTGGCGGCGAAGATGTTTGAGGCGCTTTCCAGCGGCGGGATCAACATCAAGATGATTTCGACGTCGGAGATCCGTATCACGGTCGTGGTAGATGTGGCCGACGCGGACCGTGCCGTGCGGCGGATCCATGATGCGTTTGATTTGGCGGACTGAGGCTGCGGCGAGGGAGCTTTGGCTAGGCCGTAACGGGTTGGGGATATGAAGAAGAAAGACATTGGCACAGAAGAGGTTCTGTACCGGTTGGGATTGGCGGCCGCCGTGACAGCGGCCGCTGTCTGTATGTTCCTGCGGCTGGCGCCGCCGGAGGTGCGGGAATGGCTGAGAGGGTATTCGTTTTGCGTGATTTACCGCTTTACGGGTTTTGTCTGCCCGGGGTGCGGGGGGACGCGGGCCCTGGAGGAGCTGCTTGAAGGGCATGTGGTGAAGAGCTTTTTGTATCATCCGCTGGTGCCCTGCGGGCTGGGCTTCTATGCGGTTTTTATGGGGAGCCACGGGTGGGCGAAGCTTCGGGGGAGGCTTTGGCCGGGAGCGGGAAATAAGAGGGGGATGAAATGGAAGGATGGGTATGCCGTGGCGGCGGTGGGGCTGCTAGTGGGCAACTTTATCATAAAGAACCTGATCCATCTGGCTACGGGGGCGGATGTGCTGGCAAGGCTGGATGGTTTGTTTGTGGGGTAGGGAAAAAGAAACGTAAGAAGCGGCTGTGGAGAGCACAAAAAGCGGGTTTGATGATAGCGATTGCTTTGGGCGGACTGCTGAACGGCTGTAAGAGTGGGGATATGGAGGCTGCACAGACAACCAGCGAGCCTGAGAAGGAGAGGGAAACGGATACAGGCGTTATCTTTCAGTCTGCGGATTGTGGGAAATATGTGTTGGATTACGACCTGTTGCCACCTGTCGAAACAGAGGCAGTGATAGAACTGGTTGAAACGGTGGAAGCAATGGGGCAAGCGGAACAAACGGAACCGGAGACAAGCGCTTATCTTCCTGGGGATGCGGGGATTGAAAATCAGATCTGCATTCTGGCGGATACAATTTCGGTATGGCTTCCCGCATGGACATTTTTTTATGAAAATGAATCGTTAAAGGATGTATCCCTGGCTGTCACGGATCTGGATGAGAATGGGAGGCTGGAGCTTTTTATGTCGGGCATTATGGGAAGCGGCAGCTGCTCGTATCATTTTTTATGGGAAGTAAAAGAGACGTTTGACGGGATTGAATTATGCTATGGATGGGGGGATAGCGGGGCAAGGGAAGAGGCGGATATAATCTGGCAGACACAACCAATCTGCGCCTACCGGGAGTCGGAAGGGGAAAGGCTTTCTTATATTTTTGACGATGTGAGCCGGGATGGGCTGGTAGAATTTTATGGGGGCCGCCAGGCAATTTCCTTTCACGATGGGGAATTGAGTATTGTAGAATTAGCTCTATTTTGGGAGACCCTGAACGAGGAAGGGGAGGATTTTATCAGTGTTTATGTGGATGCACAAGGAAATGAGATCAGCAAAAAAGACTATGAAGCGGTGGTAGATGAGTGGTTCGAAGGGTATGGGAGATATCAGGTGTATATTGGCTGGACAGAGGGATGGCCGGATTGGGGAAGAATTTCCGCAGAAGAGAGGGTGTCTCTTTTACAGGAGTCATGGGAAGGTTTTTTGATTGTGCAACCCTGAAAACATGGGCAATAATTAAGGAAAGGACTTACGTTACATGGATATAATCAAGCAGCTGCAGGAGGAACTAGGGATCGGCTATGGGCAGGCCAAGGCGGCCGTGGAGCTGATCGACGAGGGAAATACGATCCCTTTTATTGCTCGCTACCGCAAGGAGATGACTGGTTCACTGAATGATGAGGTGCTGCGTAAGCTGGATGAACGGCTGAAATACTTGCGTAATCTGGAGGAGCGCAAGGCGCAGGTGCTTTCGACGATCGAGGAGCAGGGGAATCTGACAGAGGAGCTGCGGGCGGCGATTCAGGCGGCGGCGACACTGGTGGTGGTGGAGGATTTGTACCGCCCGTACCGGCCGAAGCGGCGGACGCGGGCGACGGTGGCGAAGGAAAAGGGTCTGGAGCCGCTGGCGAATTTCATTGCGTTACAGCGGACAAAGGAGCCTTTGGAGACGGAGGCGGAAAAGTATATTTCCGAGGAAAAGGGCGTGGCCTCGGCGGAGGAAGCGCTTGCGGGAGCGAGGGACATCCTGGCGGAGCGCATTTCCGACACCGCGGATTACCGCATCTATATCCGTGAGCTGACGATGCGGGAGGGGATTTTGCAGGCGTCGGGCAAGGAGGGGGAGCCTTCGGTCTACGAGATGTATTACCAGTATGAGGAGGCGGTGAAAAAGGTGGCGGGCCACCGCGTGCTGGCGTTAAATCGGGGAGAGAAGGAAAAATTTCTGACCGTAAAGGTAGCAGCGCCGGAGGAGCGGATTCTTTTGTATCTGGAGAAGAAAACGATCACCTGCAACAATCCCTATACGACGCCCGTCTTAAAGGAGGCCGTGGCCGACAGCTATGAGCGCCTGATTGCCCCGGCGATCGAGCGGGAGGTGCGCAACGCGCTGACGGAACAGGCGGAGGAGGGGGCGATCCAGGTCTTTGGCAAGAACCTGGAACAGCTCCTGATGCAGCCGCCGATCGTAGGGCATACCGTGCTGGGCTGGGATCCGGCGTTCCGCACCGGCTGCAAGCTGGCGGTGGTCGATCCGACGGGCAAGGTGCTCGATACGGTCGTGATCTATCCGACCGCGCCGCAGAATAAGGTGGCCGAGGCGAAGGCGGTTTTGAAAAAGATGATCCGCAAGTATGGGATTACGCTGATTTCCGTGGGTAACGGGACGGCGTCCAGGGAGTCGGAGGCGATTATCGCGGAGCTTTTAAAGGAGATCCCGGAAAAGGTGCAATATATTATCGTAAACGAGGCGGGGGCTTCGGTCTATTCGGCCAGCAAGCTGGCGA
Organism: uncultured Lachnospiraceae bacterium; assembly: GCA_947650845.1. Classification (GTDB taxonomy): domain Bacteria; phylum Bacillota; class Clostridia; order Lachnospirales; family Lachnospiraceae; genus RGIG7193. The sequence continues at coordinate 123 of CANSWW010000200.1, read as the reverse complement.
CGGAGGAGTTCCCGGAATTTGACGTGGGGCAGCGCAGCGCCGTTTCCATTGCCCGGCGCCTGCAGGACCCGTTGGCGGAGCTGGTGAAAATTGACCCTAAGTCGATCGGCGTGGGGCAGTGCC
>CANSWW010000199.1 GCA_947650845.1 uncultured Lachnospiraceae bacterium | reverse complement strand
CCCCGAACGCCTGGAGCCGCTGATGACGCAGATGGGCTTCGGCTTCTTCCGCTACGACCTGATCTTCGGCGGCAGCGAAAAAGTAACCGGCAGCCGCGACGATTTAAAAGTGCTGGCCGAAGCATGCCGCACCCGCGAGGAAAAGCCCTATGCCTTCATCGCCTGCGGCGAAGAAGACACCAACAACTACGGCATGAACCGGGAGCTCTATGAAACGCTCGCCGGCTGCGGCTTCCAGGCCGAATTCTTCGGCGGCCACGGCCTGCACGACTGGGAATATTGGGATCGCTGCGCGCAGAGCTTCATCGAACGCATCCGGGACGGGCGGCTCTAAGCCCCCGTTCCGGAAAAAAGCCTCGCAGCCGATATTCGTATTCCGGGCTACCGCCCTACATACTCATACCGGCTTGCCCGTCCGATGTCCATATGGCTGTGCGTGTAAACACGCCCATCCACATGGCCGCCGTCTGGGGCTTTCATAAAAAAATTGCAATTCCTTTTCCTTTCGCGTATAATCGTGTTGACGTGACGATAACGAAAACCGGCATTCAGGAGGGGAATATGTATATCAATCAGGCATCGGACCGCGCATACTCATATATCGTAGAACAAATCCGCTCAGGCATTTGGAAGTCCGGCGACAAAATCGCGACGGAAACGCAGCTGGTAAAGCAGATCGGCGTAAGCCGCGTCGCCGTCCGCCAGGCCATCGAGCGCCTGGTCACCATGTCGGTGCTCAATAAAGTGCAGGGCTCGGGCACATATGTGGAAAAGCAAGAAAACATGTCCCTGCTCAGCGCCTCGATTTTCAGCTTCGACGAAGAATTCATGCTGAAAATCCTCGAATTCCGGCGGATGTTCGACTCCTACAACGTCGAGCTGTTCACCGAATACGCCACCGACGAAGAAATCGCCACCCTGCAAAAAAATTACGCCGAAATGGTCGCCTCAAAAGACAACAACGAAGAATTCCACAAGCTCGACCAGGTGTTCCACGATATCATCGCCAACGGCACGCGCAACCCCCTGATTATCCAAATTTCAGGAATCTTTATGGATATCTTCATCAGCAACCAAAAATCCATGTACAGCAACGTCGGCCCCGAAAACGCGATCTTCTACCACGGCAAAATCCTGGAAGCAATCCGGGAACGCAACGGCGAAGTCGCGTCCATCTACGCACGCAAAGCGATGGAGGAGTCAATCCGGCGGCTGAAGGCAAAAAAAGAAGGATAAGGAGACACTACAGAGGTATGCCGCTAAGCCCTGAAAACACAGGCAATCAAGAAGAAAGGAGACTAACATGGACAGAGAAGCGCTTGCGCAAGAAACCTATGGAATATTAACCTCAAAACGGCTCACCTACCATCAAAAGCTGATCCAGCTGGCCAGGCAAGCCGAAAACAGCCTCGAGGTACTGCAGCTGCCGGAGCGGTTCGTCAAATACTTCGCGACCAGGGCGCTGTGCGACATGAACGAAGGAAACGCGCCCTACCGCCCGCGCTACGTAATGGTAGACTACGAACGCTTTATGAAACAAGGCAGCGAATTTTTAAAAATCGCGCCGCCAAAGACGCTGGACGAAGCAATCTTTGCCCTCATAACCCTTTACTACCACGTACCCTCGATCACAACGATGCCCGTCTATATCGGCAACCTGGATACATTACTCGAGCCCTTCTTAGGCGGCCTCTCCGACGAAGAAATCAAAGCCAAGCTCAAGCTGTTCCTAAACTATATCGACCGCACGATCGCCGACGGCTACTGCCACGCCAACTTAGGCCCCAAAGACCTGCGCGCCACGCGCCTCTTGCTGGAATGCGAAAAAGAACTAAAAAACGCAGTCCCCAACTTCACGATCAAATACGACCGTGACCAGACGCCGGACTCCCTGATGGAACAGGCAATCCTCTGCGCGTTAGAATGCGCCAACCCCGCGATCGCCAACCACCAGGCGCATAAAGACACCTACTGGGACTACGGCGTCTCCAGCTGCTACAACGTCCTGCCCCTGCGCGGCGGCTCCTACATCCTCTCCCGCGTCGTAATCCCGCGCCTGGCGAAGATGGCCGAAAGCACCGAACAATTCCTAAACGAAGTGCTCCCGGACGCCCTCTTAGGCCTCGGGCAGTACATGGACGAACGCATCCGCTTCCTGGTGGAAGAATCCGGTTTCTTTGAAAGCTCCTTCCTCGTAAAAGAAGGGCTCATAGAACGCGAAAACTTCACAGGCATGTTCGGCGTAGCCGGGCTCTGCGACGGCGTCAACTATCTGCTGCGCGACAGCGGCAAACGCTACGGCAACGACCCCGAAGCCGACGACCTGGCCGAACGGATCATGACGGTAATTGCCGATTTCGCCGCCTCCTACCCCGCGCGCTACTGCGAAGTATCCGGCGGGCACTACCTGCTGCACGCCCAGGCCGGCCTCTCCACCGACGCCGGCGTAACCTCCGGCGTACGCATCGTCGTAGGCGACGAGCCGGAAAGCCTCTACGACCACCTACGCCACAGCGCCCGCTTCCATAAATTCTTCCCCACAGGCTGCTCCGACATCTTCCCCTTCGAAGTAACAGCCAAAAACAACCCGGCAGCCGTGCTTGATATCGTCAAAGGCGCCTTCGCCGAAGGCGACAAATACATGGCGATCTACCAGTCCGACAGCGACCTCGTGCGCATCACCGGCTACCTGGTCAAACGCAGCGACATCGAAAAATACGACCAGGGCGAAGTCGTCCTGCAGGATACGATCCAGAATGGCAGCAGCAATTATAAGCTCAACCGCCTGGGCGAAAGAAAGGTGCGCTCAAATGAATAAGGCGCCGAACCTTGCGTCGAAAAAGGCACCGAATCAAACGCCGAACTCTGCATCAAACAGGGAGCTGAACCAAGCGCCGAACCCTGCGCCGAACAGGGAGCTGAACCAAGCGCCGAACCCTGCGTCGAAAAGGGCGTCGAACCAAGCGCCCGTCAACCGCATCCTCGAACATACGCTGGTAGACGGCCCCGGCAACCGCAGCATTGTCTTTCTCCAAGGCTGCAACATCGGTTGTAAATACTGCCATAACCCCGAAACACAGCGCCTGTGCAACGGCTGCGGCATCTGCGTCCCGCAGTGCCCGGCCGGGGCGCTCACGGTGCAGGGAGGGAACGTCGTCTGGGACGCCGCCCTTTGTACAAAATGCGATACCTGCATCCATGTTTGCCCGCACAATAGCTCGCCGAAAGTCACCTGGCGGACAGCAGGAGACGTATTCCGAGAAATCGACCGCAACCGCCCCTTCATTCGCGGCATCACGGTATCCGGCGGAGAATGCTCTCTGTACCTGCCCTTCGTGCAAGAACTCTTTGAACGCTGCCAGGCCGTAGGGCTTAGCTGTCTGATGGACAGCAACGGGACGGTTCCCTTGTGGGACGAGCCCGTGACGGCCGTCTGCGACGGGGTAATGCTGGACGTAAAAGCCTGGGACGAAACCTGCTTCCACCGCCTAACCGGCGGCCGGAATACAATAGTAAAAGAAAACCTGTACCGCCTTTCCCGTATGGGCAAGCTGGAAGAACTGCGGATCGTCTGCCTGGAAAACCATGTAGACGCCGAACGCACGATCCGGGAAACCGCCCGTCTGCTGCTGGAGGAAATCCGCCAAAAGACGCTGCTCAAGCTGATCCGCTTCCGCCCGGTCGGCGTGCGTGGGGAGCTTGCACAGACGCCGCCGCCCGGCCTTCCCTATATGGAAAGGCTCTCGCGGCTGGCCGTAGAGTGCGGGTATGGAACGGTTCGGGTTATATAAATGAGAGGCTGTGAAAAAGTTCCTGTCATACAAGAAAAGAGCGCCGCTTACCGGCGCTCCATTTTCATTGTCTGATCAATAATGCTGTCCATGATTTCGCGCGTGAGCGCGCCTTGCGCGTAGCCGAATATATTCCCCTCCTGGTCAATCATAAAGGTCGTCGGATAGGCCCGGATGCCGTACTGGTAAAAGAGGATGCCTTCCTCGTCCATGATAACCGGAAACGTGTAATTATTTTCTTCCAAGAAAGAGGTAATCTCCTCCACGCTTCCTTCCTGCCCCAATCCCGGACCGGCGATGCCCAATACGACCAGATCCTCTTCGTTGTATCCATATTCCTCGTAAACCTGCTGGATATCCGGCATCTCGCTGCGGCAGGGCGGGCACCAGGTCGCCCAGAAATTCAGGAACACCGTCTTTCCCTTGTAATCGGAAAAAGTATGCTCGTTGCCGAACTGGTCGACGAGGGTAAAATCCGGCGCGGGCACGACCTCAGGCTCAGCCGGAGCGCTGCCTGTTTCATCGGAATCCGCGGCGTCGGCAGCTCCGGTCGAAGCGCCGCCTGTTTGCTCGGAATCTGCGCCAGCGGCAGACTCGGCCGGAGCACGGTCTGTTCCCTTAGAATCTACAGCATCGGTGGGTCCGACGGCTTCCACGTCCGTTTCCGCAGGAACGGACGCGCTCTCATCCATATCCGGCGCTTCCTGCGTGACAGAAGCCGTCCCTTCCGACGGGCCGGGGCCCGACGCACCAAACTGGGACAAATACCCGGTGATGCCGTTCATAAATCCGGTAAGCGTCATAACGCCCATGAAAATCAGCAAGACCGCGCCGATCTTCACCGTATAGCGCACAACGCTCTGATTCTTTTTAAAGAACTCCAGCACCGTGCCGGTAAAAAGACCCACCGCCAGAAACGGAAGCACAAAGCCGGCCGTATAGACGGCGATCAGGAGAAACGCCCGCGCGGAAGAAGCAGCGGAACCGGCCATCAAAAGGACGCTGCCCAGCGCCGGGCCGACGCAGGGCGTCCAGGCAAAGCTGAAGGTAAAGCCCAACAAAAGGGCGGGCAGCGGCCCCATGGCCCAGTTGCCGGATAAAAACGGCAGCCGGTGTTCGCGCTCCAGCGCGGCAGAACGCCCAAACAGCCCCAGCTGGTACAGGCCAAAGAAAATCATGACAATGCCGCCGGCCCGCGCAAACAAGGTCTGATTGCTGCCAAAGAAACGTCCCAGGGCCGTAAAGCCGAAGCCCAGCAAGAAGAAGGAAAAACTGATGCCGAGGACAAAAAACAGCGTATTGATTAAAATCCGCCCCTTTGGATAGTGAATCGTTCCATCCTCGTCGACCGTCTTTGCCCCGCCGGAGAGATAGCTAACATACAGAGGAACGATGGGCAGGACGCAGGGGGAGAAAAAGCTCAGAAGCCCTTGCAGAAAGACCGTTAGTGTCGGAACGGTGTTCTCAATCGAAAATCCCATAGAAACAAAATCCTTTCCTATTGATTGCCCGTGTTTTCAGGGCATAATGGTATACCCTTGCGGTATTT
>CANSWW010000198.1 GCA_947650845.1 uncultured Lachnospiraceae bacterium | reverse complement strand
GTCGAATGGCGTCAACCGACGCTTTCACGGCGCCTTCTTTTCGCCCTTGCCGGCTCCCGAAAAGCCGGAGATCACAACCAATACGCCCTTATGACTCTTCATCTTCCTCTTCCCTGTTCTGTAAGTCTCTGACCGGCTGCCCAAAACGGCCGGCCAGCGTCTCCGGTAAAAGCGCCGACAGGATAATACTGCCGTTTTCCGTAAAAAGCACCCCTTTTGTCCGGCGCCCCTGTGTCGCGTCGATCACCGAGCCCTGCTCCCTTGCATTTTGCACCAGCCGTTTGACCGGCGCCGAGTCAGGGCTCACAATTGCCACGATGCGGTCCATATTGACGACATTGCCAAAGCCGATATTGACAAACCTACTCAATATTCTGCACCTGCTCCCTTACCTTCTCAATCTCCGTCTTTAAGGCAATCGCCGCGTCCGACAGCCGCAAATCGCCGGATTTGGACAGCGTCGTATTGGCCTCCCGGTTCATCTCCTGGGCAATAAAATCCAGCTTCCGCCCGACCGCGCCGCCCTTTTGCAGCTCGTCCTGCATCGTGCGGATATGGCTGCGCAGGCGCACCATCTCCTCATCCACGCAGATCCGGTCCGAATAGACCGCGACCTCCTGCAAAATCCGGCCCTCCTCATAGGTGCTTTCGCCCAAAAGCTCCCGCACCTTCTCCTCCAGCCGCGTCCGGTATTCGACCAGCACCTGCGGGAACCGCTCTTCAATCTCGTCTACCCAGCCGGACATCTCCTCCAGCTTGGCAAGCAGATCGGCCTTCAGCTGCTCGCCCTCCGCCTCGCGGGAGGCCACAAAGCGGTCGCGGGCCGCTGCCACCGCGTCCGAGACAAGCTTCCAGAGCTCCTCCTCGTCCGCTTCCGCCGACGCCATCGTCAGAACCTCCGGACAGCGCCCCAGCGCCGATACCGTTATATCGTTGCGGATGCCGAACTGCTCCTCCATCCGCCGAAAGGCATCCATATACTCCGCCGCCAGCGCCGCATTGTACTTCAGGGAAGCGCTTTGGGCCGAGTAATCCTCATACGTAATGTAGACGTCCACCTTGCCCCTCTGGATCTCGTTTTTTAAAAGCCCCCGCAGAGCCGCCTCAAACGCATTCAGCTTCTTTGGCATCTTAATCCCCAGATCCAGATAGCGGTGGTTCACCGCTTTCATCTCAACGCAGATTTTATAGTTCTCTGTCGTCTCTTCATAACGGCCGAAGCCAGTCATACTTTTTAGCATAGTTAAAAAACTCCCTGATCTGTACTGAAAGCGGCTTCTGATCCCGGCAGCGGCAGGGCAGATGTCTCACGATCTTTACCATTATACGGCATACGGGCGGGCAAGTCAATCCTTTTGAATGGATTTGCGGCGTTTGCGGGAGGGTGGGGGGATGGGGGACGCCATGGAACCGGCAGGTATGAACGCCGGACACGGTGGCACGCGGGGGCCTTGTTTCATGGAGAGGCTTGCCTATGCCCCGCGCGCTACACCGAATCGTCCGGCTTATCATACCTGCCGGTTCCATGGCTGTTTCCCGCATGTCCCTATCCCTCGCGGCAAAGGGCGCTGCATTGGTAGGTACGCTGTGCGGCATTTTTGCCCCAGCCAAAGTAAACCATAGTATAGAGTAACAACATTTGCTTACATGTAGACTTGCCACACTTATTAAGCCGGCCAGGGGCTGTCGGAAGCAGGGCTTGCGGACGCACAGCCGTGCGGGGCAGGGGGCTCGTTTGGGAGCCGTTTAGACACGCCGGTCCTTAGCTCGTGGGTGCTGCGTACGCAGCGCACAGGAGCTTAGTACCGCTGCGTGTCGCCCGAGCGGGAGCGCGCTCCCAAACGAGCCCCCTGCCCCGCGCGGCGTCCCTTCGCCACTCCCCCCTTCCTACCGCCCCTCCACAACCCGGAATACGTTGCGTGCAATCCCCAATTCTTCGTTCGCCGGGATTACGTGTACTTTTACGCGGGAATCGTCTGTGGAGATTACTTTATCTTTTTGGGAGGATTCGTTGCGTTCCTGCGATATTTTTACGCCGAGGAAGGAAAGCCGTTCACATACCCGGCGGCGTACGTTGACGGCGTTTTCTCCGATTCCGCCGGTGAATACCAGCTGCTTAAGCCCTCCCATCTGTGCCGTATAGGCTCCGATATGGCTTACAATGCTGTTGATAAACATTTCAATGGCCAGGGCTGCCCGCTCGTGGCCGGCGTCGGCGGCTTCTTCTACCAGGCGCAGGTCGTTGCTGACGCCGGAGATGCCTAACAGGCCGCTCTTTTTTTCCAGGCCGTAGGTGATTTCGTCGATGGTCATTCCTTCTTTTAGGAGATAGGGGATGATATAGGCGTCCATGTCGCCGACGCGGCTGTTGTGGAATACGCCGGCTTGCAGGGAGAAGCCGAAGCTGTTGTTTAGGCTTTTGCCGCCGTCGATGGCCGACAGGGAGCAGGAGCCGCCCAGATGGCAGGATACTACTTTGTCTGCTTCGCCTTCCCGTTCGAGCAGCGTCGCTGTTACGTGCCCGTGTGAGGCTCCGTGGTAGCCGAGGCGGCGGATCCCGTATTTTTCATACCATTCATAGGGGATCGCATAGAGGCTTTCCGATAGCGGGATCGTCTGCTGGAAGGCTGTCTCAAAAGAGCCGATTAGCTCTACTTCGGGCAGCAGCTTTTGGAATACCCGGATTGCTTCCAGGTACGGCCCGTTGTGGGCCGGGGCTACTGCCATGTAATCTTCCATGCCCTGCAAAACTTCTTCCGTCAGGCGGTGTACGCCGTAGTGCCCTTTTGACAGCACTGTCTTGAAGCCGATGGCTTCGATTTGCGCGATTTCGTCCAGGCAGCCGGCTTCTTTGCCCAGAAGGGTGTCCAGAAACAGCTGGATCCCTTCGGTGTAGGTCGGGACTGCAACCTGTGTGCGCTCGATCTTTGTATGGTCGCTCCATCTTGTATACGTATAGATCCCGTTATCCGCGCTGCCGACCCGTTCGACATAGGCCTGGGCCAGGACTGTCTCCTGCGGCATCTCGTATAGCTTGAATTTTAAGGATGTGCTTCCTACGTTGCAAACTAAAATATTCAATCCGGGGACTCCTTTCCTTGTTCTTGTCCGTGTTTTCAGGACATAGTGGTACACCCTTGTGATACTTCTTCGAAGTGTTTCATCTGCCGCAATATTTCTTCCAACAAGAAACGTACCGTTTCCGTTATCTCTGTAAGCGTCCGCGCGGGCTTATCTTTGGGGATGCCCTTTTGCTCCTGCACATAGGGTACATGGATAAAATCGCCCCATAGCGGCGGCGTGGCCTCGTTTGCGGGGGTGGCAGCGATACGGTCCATCAAGGTATAAAATACGCAGTTGCAGACATAGGTTCCGGCCGTGTCGGAAACGGCGGCCGGATAGCCGGCTTTTTGTGCCGCCCGCACGGCGACCTTTACCGGCACGTTGGTAAAATAAGCCGGCAGGCCGCCCGGCACAACCGGCTCTTCGTCGGGCTGCCGGCCTGCGTTGTCCGGGATCCGGGCATCCATCAGGTTTACGGCGATTCGTTCCGGCGTCACTTCGCTGCGGCCGCCGGCTTGCCCGAGGCACAATACCAGATGCGGCCGCACTTCCTCCATCGCCTGCAGCAGTGCCTGCGCCCCGGCCCGGAACTCGGTGGGCAGGATCCGCTTGACAACCCGGTAACCGGTTGCCTTGCCTTCTGCCAGGCAGCCTTCGTCCGGGAGCGCGTCGCATACCAGGGCGGCTGCGTTTTCTGCGTCTGCCCCAAACGGCTCAAAGGCCGTCACCAATACGGTCCTCATGGCCGTACCTGCCCGTTTCCGTAGATCACATATTTGGTTGAAGTCAATTCTTTTAAGCCCATGGGGCCTCTGGCGTGGAGCTTTTGGGTGCTGATGCCGATCTCCGCTCCCATGCCGAATTCTCCGCCGTCGGTAAAGCGCGTCGAGGCATTGACGTAGACCGCCGCCGCGTCGACCGCGTCCAGGAAGCGCTGCGCGTTGTCGTAATCCCGGGTGATAATTGCTTCCGAATGGCCCGTATTGTAACGGTTGATATGGGCGATCGCTTCTTCGATATCCCGCACCGTCTTGACGGAGAGGATATAGTCCAGGTACTCGCAGCCCCAGTCCTCTTCTGAAGCCGGAAGGATTCGGCTTTCGGCCGCCATTGCCCGCTCATCGCCTCGCAGCTCTACCTGTTTTTCGGCCAGACGGTCGGCGGCTATCGGCAGAAAGGTGTCGGCTATTGCCTCATGTACTACCAGGGACTCACAGGCGTTGCAGACGCCGATCCGCTGCGTCTTGGCGTTGAAAAGGATCTCGGTGGCCATCGACAGGTCGGCGGAGGCGTCTACGTAAATGTGGCAGTTACCGGTTCCTGTCTCGATTACCGGTACGGTACTCTGCTGCACCACGGTGCGGATCAGGCCTGCCCCGCCCCGCGGGATCAGCACGTCTATATATTCGTTCAGCTTCATCAGGCGCTCCGTCACCTGCCGGTCTGTGCTGGCAACCAGCTGCACCGCCGTTTGGGGCAGTCCGCAGTCCGCAAGCGCTTCCTGCAATATCTCTACGATTGCTGTGTTGGAGTGCAGGGCGTCGCTGCCGCCTTTCAAAATAACCGCGTTGCCTGCTTTAAAGCACAAGCCGAAGGCGTCTGCCGTTACGTTTGGGCGCGCTTCGTAAATGATACCGACGACGCCCAGCGGGACACGCTTCCGACCGATCAAAAGCCCGTTTGGACGCGGCTTCATGCTCAGGACTTCCCCTACCGGATCCTCCAGGGCCGCTAACTGCGAAAGCCCTTCTGCCATCGCCGCAATCCGCTTTGTACTCAGCGCCAGGCGGTCTAACAGCCCCTGGGACATCCCCCTGTCCCGCGCCGCCGCCATATCCCGGGCATTCGCCTGCAATATTTTCTCCGTTCCGGACACAAGCGCTTTGGACGCCCGCACAAGCGCCTCGTCCTTGTGGGCGCTGCCCAGTGTGCGCAGCATCGTTTCCGCTTCTTTTGCCTGCCTTCCGATCTGCTCCAAATACTCCATACGCGTTCCTTTCTGCCGTTTTACCGGACATGCATACATATGCCGCCCTGCTCCGCCATCTCCCGTTCAGGCCTGCCCTTCCAGGTAGGAGCCCAAATCAAAGCTTTCGTCCCGGTTTGCCAGAAACAGGGTACCCTTGTTCTCACCATCAATGAGTTCATGCAGGATCCCTACATCGCTTCCGTTGGCGATCACCATATCGGCCCCTGCCATTGTGGCAATGCGCGCGCACGAAAGCTTTGTTGCCATGCCGCCGGTTCCTACCCCGCTCACGGCTCCCTTGCCCAGGCGCATCATTTCTT
>CANSWW010000197.1 GCA_947650845.1 uncultured Lachnospiraceae bacterium | reverse complement strand
CATTCGCCAGCTGGCGGCTCAAAACGATATGGCCGTCCAAGATGCCGCGGACCGTATCGGCGATCGGCTCGTTGGTATCGTCGCCTTCTACCAGCACCGTATACACGCCGGTAATCGAACCTTTATTGAAATTCCCGCTGCGCTCCAAAAGCTTGGGAAACTCCGCGTAAATCGAAGGGGTATATCCTCTGGCAATCGGCGGCTCTCCGATCGCCAGGCCAATCTCCCGCTGCGCCATCGCGTAACGCGTCAGGGAGTCCATCATCAGCAATACGTCAAAGCCCTGGTCCCGGAAATACTCGGCAATCGTCGTCGCCACCAGGGGGCATTTCATACGTAGCATCGCCGGCTGGTCGGAGGTCGCCACTACCAGCACGGAACGGCTCATTCCCTCTTCTCCCAAATCCTTCTGGACAAATTCCAGAACCTCCCGGCCACGCTCGCCCACCAGAGCGATTACATTGATATCCGTCTTTACATTTTTGGCAATCATCCCCATGAGTGTGCTTTTGCCTACGCCGGAACCGGCAAAAATCCCGATTCTCTGGCCCTTGCCAATCGTATTGAGCCCGTCAATGGCTTTGACGCCAAACTCCAGCCGTTCGCGGATCGGCGGGCGGTTCAAGGGATTGGTGCCCGCGGAATCCACCGAATAAAAGCGGCTCGGCTGGAAATCGGCTCCTCCGTCGATCGGTTCACCCATCGCATTGATGATTCTCCCCCGCAGGAAGTCTCCTACCGGAATCTTCAGGCGGTGTCTCGTATTGCGGACAAAGCTGCCGGCACTGATACCGCTGGTATTCTCATAGGCCATCAGCTGAATCTTGTTATCCTTGAAGCCGACGACCTCCGCGCGAATCTGACGGTTCTGCTCCTCGTTGTAAATCATCACAATATCGCCGATACTGCTGCGTCCGCCCGAGGCTTCCACCGACATGCCGACTACATTTTCTATTTTTCCGATGCGGCTGACCGTCTCTGAATTCGCGATCAGCTGCGGCACCTTCCTGAACATAGCCGCCCTGCTCCTTTACAACCGGATCGTACTCGTAATATCCCGTATATTTTCCATCTGCGTCTCCACCCCGATATCGAGAATCTCCTCCGGGGTCTCGATGATGCAGCTTCCGCGCTGTTCCTTTTCCATGACGATGAATTTGATGTTGTCCGATACCTTTGACAGCTCCGCCACCAGATCGGCATCCGTATTCATCATCATGTCATAGTCCATCTTTTCCATATATATCTTGAGCCAGGCCGTCTTTTTCAGCTTCTCTGTCTCAAATACAATCATCCGCCGAATGATGTCGCCGCTGGTCTCCAGGCTTGTGTGAATCACTTTCTCCGCCACGGCAAAGGAGCAGTCTTTCAGCTGTTCCAGATAATGCTGGAGACATCTGTTTTTTGCCTGCTCAATCCGTTCTAATGCCTCTGTAAGCTCTTCTTTCGCGGCCTGTCTCTGCTCGGCTATGACCTTTTGCATCTCCTTCATGGCTTCTGCCATGCCTTCCTGCTTTCCCTCGTCCCAGCCGCCGACAAAGCCCTCCCGTCTGGCTTCTTCCCGAATCCTCTCAGCCTCCGCTCTCGCTTCCTCCAAAAGCTCTTCCGCCTGGCGCCTGGCCTCGGAAAGCTCGATGCTGGCTTCCTCCTCCGCTGTCGCCGACGCTTCGTTCTCCGCCTCGGCCTCCGCGTCCGCCTCCTGCATCACCGAGGAGAGATCGCTCCATTCTTCCTCGCCCGCACGGGGCTTCTCCAGCTCCTGCTGGCTCAGCTCCCGGATGACCGGGGCCGCCGCCGGGCGCGGGGGGATGAAATCCCGCACGATTTCGGGATTCCATACTTTTATCACGCTTTTAGACGATGATGTCATCCTCATCATTTCCCTTCTTAATGATCAGCTCGCCGCGTTCCTCCAGACTGCGGATCAAATTAACAATACGCTGCTGCGCTTCTTCGACGTCTTTCAGCCTTACATTGGTTGTAATCTCCAGATCGGCCCGCACCGTCTCGGCCATTCTCTTGGACATATTGCGGAAGAAGGTCTCCTGCATTTCCTGGGAAGCCGTTTTCAGCGCGTATACCACATCCTTGGAATCGCAGTCGCGCACAAAACGCTGAACCGAGCGATCGTCCATATCGAGAATGTTCTCGAAGATGAACATCTTGTTGCGGATATCCTGCGCCAGGTCGGGATTGGTCTTGCCCAATTCCTCGAAAATCTTTTTCTCGTTGCTGCGGTCGACGTTGTTCATGACGTCCGCCACATAGTCGATGCCGCCCAGGCTCATATTGTCCTCGCTGGTAATGATCGCCGAGAACTTCCGCTTCATCTCCTCTTCAACGATGGCAATCGCTTCCGGGGATACGCGGTCCATATTGGCCATACCTTCTAATACGGGGATCCGCTTCTCATCCGGAAGCTGCTCGAGAATCCCGGCCGCCTGCTGCGGGTCCATATATGTCATTATAAGCGCAATCACCTGCGAACGTTCATGCTGCAGCAGAGAAAGCAGCGCCTTCGGATCTCCCTTCGTAAAGAAGTTGAAGGGTTTGGACTGCAACGTCTTTGACACCTTCTCCAACAGGGAACGGGCCGTGCTGTCGCCAAATGCCTTTTCCAAAACATTGCGCGCGTAATCAAGGCCGCCGTCGGTCATCATTTTATGCGTCAGGCAAAGCTTATAGAACTCATCGAGCGCCGACTCTACCTGCGCGTTCGTCGTCTTGCCCAGCTTTGCCACCTCATAGGTCAGATCCTCGATGTCCTGCTCGCTGAGATATTTATAAATCTGAGACGCGCGGTCAGCCCCCAGAGATACGATAACGATGGCTGCCTTCTGCCTTGAGTTAAGAGCGACCTCCTTGCCTTCCGCCGCATCGTTATCTGTGTTTTTGTTTGTCTGAACTGCGGCCTCCGCCATTCTTATCACCTTCCTCGCTATTCAGCCAGCCCTGGACCAGCTTTGCTACGATCTGCGGATTCTGGTCCACGATCTCGCCTATATTCTGCTTCAGCTTAATATTACGCTGCATCTTGAGCTTGAGGATCTCCTCGTTCTGGGACATCTCTTCGTCCTCTTCCAGCGTTATGTGGCTGGCGCCGCCCGGGAATTCCTCTCCCGACCAGTTTTCCTGCGACGCGCCCAGCTCCCCCGGCGAAATTGCCGCCGCAATCTGCTCCTCTTCTTCTTGTTTTCTCTTCTTCTTACGCCTTCCACGCAGAATCAGAAGAATAATCAGCAATAAAATCAACACGCCCAGCGCCGCCAGGGCAATCAGCAGAAGCAGCGGAAACTCTTCTTCCTCCGGCTCCGGCTGTATGACATCGACCACATCGCCGGCCGCTTCCTTAGAAGCGATGGACAGCGTCCGTACAATCGCAATATTCGACTCTTCCTCGTCCTCTAAAATACCGGCCGCCTTGGCGATCAGGCTGCGCAGATCCGTCTCCGGCACCGTCATATCGTCGGTGTCGATCACCACGCTGATCGTCGTATTTTCCAGTACGCCGGGATCTATTTGACGTTGCTCCTTCACAGTGTTAAAGAGCCATTCCCGCGCCCAGCTGTAAGCGCCGTATATATCGTCCTCCGCATCGTCGCCTGTCTCCGTCGGATAACGCGGCACATCCGCGTTGGCGTCTGCCCCGGCTACGCCGCCGTCATCCGTGCCGGGCGTGGATTGCCCCTCGCCGGCCCGGTCCTCTTTAAATAAAAGACCCGTTTTGTCCTGCTCATCGATCTTCTCCGGCGTCGAGTAGGTCGTGCTCTCCTGGATCAGGCTCTCCATATTCAGACGGCCCTTGACCGCCACCTCTACCCGACCCTCGCCATAAATTTTCTCCAGCACACGGCGTACATTGGAAGCAATATTGCTCTCCACCAGGCTCGTAAGCTCATTCAAATCAGAAGCGGACGAAACCTCGGAATCGCTGTTGCCGCCGCCCACCTCGCGCATCGTACCGGTATCAAAAACAGAAATTCCGGTAAACTCCATGCCGCGTACGGACGTGCTGATCAGACGTCGGATCGCATCTGCCCCCTCCACGGAAAGGGTCCGTCCGTTTTCCATCGTAACCGAAACAGAAGCGGACGCCTGCATCTGCGCGGCGTCGCTGAGGGCATACTTCGACTGTGTCGCTTCGTTGATCGTCACGGTCGCTTCCTTCACGCCTTCAAACAGGCGGATCTGCGCGCCCAATCGATTCTGAAGCTCATACAGCGTATAGCGCTCCTTATCCGACTCCGTTGACATTAAGCCCGTATTATCCAAATAAATATCGTAGGAAAAACCGCTCTTCGGGTATCCTGCGCTCACCAGCTGTGCCCTGGTCTGGTCTACCGTAGCCGCGGGTACGGAAATACTGCCGTTCGTATCATTATATTGATAATCAATCTCCGACTCCTGCAGGTAGCTTACCACCTGCTGAGCCTCCTCTTGGTTTAATCCTGTAAACAGCGTGCTGTAACCCCGATCCTTGCTCAAAAACAGAAACAGCGTAATTCCCGCAGCGATCACAATGGTCCCTACCGCGATGATGATCAGCTGCTTTCTCGTTTTCGGCGCCAGCTTCTGCCATCGTTCTTTTAGACTCTGCACGATTTATCTCCAGCTTTCTTTCCTTCTGACTTACATATTGATCTTCATCAATTCGTTATAAGACTCCAAGGCCTTATTACGCAGAGATATAAGAATATCCACGCTGAGAGCCGCCTTGGCCTCCGCAATCGGCAGACTGTGAACGTCGTCGAGCTGGCCGGTCGCCAGCAAATACTGCTTATTCTCCACCTCCGCTTGTGTAGTATAAACCTGATCGATTACATTTTGAAAAATACTGCCAAACAAGGACGCCTCGCCGTTCCCCTGATCCTGCGTGTTGTTGCCAACCATCTCCCACGGTCTCATGGGAGTAATAAATTGAACCGCTTCGAACTCCATATGTACCTCCGTACCTCTTTCTTATAATAATTATGCACACGAAAAACAGAAGCATCTAAATCTCAGAACTGTCGTGCCGCACTCTGTAAACGCTTCAAGTCGTTGTTAATCGAACTAAGCAAATACTGATACTCATAGGCCGACCGCACTAAATCTACCTGCTCCTGGTCCATATCGACATTATTTCCGTCTAAACGCGTGGATTCGTCCCGCGTAATATGTAATCGCGCCCGTACACCGTTAATCGCCTCACTCACCGCCGCCTTCGGACGATCCGCCCCGCTGGCTGCCTGAAGCCTCTCACGTAATTCTTCCTCAAACGTTATGTATCTGGACTTATAGCCTGGAGTGTCCACATTGGTGATATTATTTAAGGTGATATTCTGCCGCCCCCAGAGAAAATCCAGCATTTTCTCTGTCAGCTCAATGCCATTTCCATATAAACCAGCCATAAAATCACTCCCTTTCTTTC
>CANSWW010000196.1 GCA_947650845.1 uncultured Lachnospiraceae bacterium | reverse complement strand
CTTTTGTATCAGGGAATCCACCTGCTGGAAAAAAAGTATGAAAAATAACCCGCTGCTCTTTCCCGGATAAAAATTTTTTGCTATACTTAGGAAAGTCCGTTTTATTGGACACCACTCCCATTATACTCTCCTTATCAAACCGATAAGGAGGAATCCACCTATGGCCATGAAAGCCGAATTCAATTACTGGGGTAACTATTACACGGTGGTGCTTCCCGACGGAAGCCGCTTTTGCTGTGACAACAACGACGAGGACCGCAGGGAGCTGGAATATGAACTGCGTGAAGAAGGATACTGGATCTGCTGGTAGCAAGGAAAGCGGTCCGAGGAGAGCGTATGAAGCGAATCATTCATTATGATGTGCCGGAGGAATCCGCCGAAATGCTGGTGAAGGATATTCTTCACCGGCATTTTGGCCTGTCTGCCCGCCAGGTCAGCCGCCTGAAGTTCCGGACGGACGGCATCCTTGTAAACGGCGAGCGTGTGACCGTGCGCCGTGTGCTAAAGGCCGGCGACCGGCTCAGCCTCTGTCTCGAAACAGAAGAGCAGGGCTCCAATCATCTGGAACCGGTTCCCGGCCCTCTTGATTTTCGCTATGAGGACGACGATATGCTGGTGCTTTGCAAACCGGCCGGTATCGTGGTCCATCCCAGCCACGGCCATTACAATGATTCCCTGGCCAATCGCCTGGTCTGCCACTACCGTGCAAAGGGACAGCATCTGGTTGTCCGTCCGGTAGGGCGTCTGGATAAGGATACCTCCGGCCTGTTGATCTTTGCCAAGCATGCGGCTGCCGCCGCCTGTTTCGACCGCCAGCGCCGGGAAGGCACACTGCGCCGCACGTACCTGGCCCTCGCCGAAGGCCGGCCGGCCCCTCTGCGCGGCCGTATTGACGCCCCGATCGGCCGGCGGGACGATTCGCTGATCCTGCGGCAGGTCCGGGCCGACGGCGAAGCCGCTGTCACCGACTATGAGGTCCTGCTGCCGGGAAAGGAATACTCCCTGTTAAAGCTTACGCTGCATACTGGCCGCACCCACCAGATCCGTGTTCACATGGCTTATCTGGGGCATCCTCTGCTTGGCGATCCCTTTTACGGCACGGAAGCTTCCTTTGGCATGCGCCGCAGCGCGCTGCACTCCGCGCAGATCGACTGCTGCCGGCCATTCAGCCAAACGCCGCTTGTCTTTCGCTGCCCTCTGCCCGAGGATATGCGGCTGCTCACAGAGCGGCTCGGAAGTCCGCCCATTTTTATCGAAAATCAATAATTTTTTATTGACAGCCCCTTTCCCGGGCAGTATAATAAGCTTACGTTTTCCGGCGGGGAACCCGCGCCTTTGTCCCTATGGGACGGGCTCTGTCTCCGGCCGACCGATTCAGGAGGAATTCCATGCAGCAAAAAACGCTTATTTCCTGGCTCAAGGCCATTGTCGTACTGTTCGCTTTGCTTTTAGCCGTGCTCTTGTTTCTCATCGTGCCGACGATGGGCTGGCAGGCCACGCTTCGCGCGCCGCAGGCCTCGTTTTTATTCTGGCCCTGCCTGATTTTCATCTGGGTGCTGGGCTCGCCGGTCTACCTGATGCTGATCGAGGCCTGGAAGGTATGCGGCCGCATCGCAAGCGGCCGGCCCTTCTGTGCCGGTAATGCCCGCTCCTTTGTCGCCATCGGCCAGTACTCGCTTTTGGACTGCGGCCTTTTATTTGCCGGCAACGCCGCCCTGGCGGCTGTCAACGCACTGCAAAAGCTTCATATATATCCGGCCGGCATCCCGCTCTTTTCCCTGCTGCTGATCTTCATCGGCCTGGCCGTCTCCGTCGCGGCCGCCACGCTCTCGCACCTGATCTACAAGGCCTGTGAAATCAACGAAGAAAACCAGCTGACAATCTGAGGTGACAAGAATGGCAATCCAATTAAATCTTGATGTAATGATGGCCCGGCGCAAGGTCAGCTTAACGCAGCTTTCGGAGCAGGTCGGGATCACAATGGCCAACCTGTCGATCCTCAAGACCGGCAAGGCCCGCGCCATCCGTTTCCAGACGCTGAATAAAATCTGCGAAGTCCTAAACTGCCAGCCCGGCGATATCCTGGAATATGTGCCGGACGAATCAAAGGAGGAAACCCCATGCTGAAACGAAAGGATGTCCTCTCGCTCGAATATATCAAAAAAACAGCCTTCAGCGGCTCCTTTGAGGGACTCCGCTTCCGGCTGAAAAAGAAAGAGCAGGACGAGCGTACCGTTTTAGAAGTCTGCGCCTGGCCGGAGCCTTTTTCGTTTGACAAGACCGGCGAGGATCAAAAAACCTACCGTACGTTTTCCTTTGACGAGGACGGCATCTGCCAGGCTGTGGACTGGCTCAATGAGCAGCACTCTGCTCGCTGACCAGCCGGTAGTACACCCGCGCGGTCAGTCGGTACACGATTCCATAAAGGATCGCGAATACCAGCACCGTTGCCGCGGTCGTCAGCAAATACAGTTTCGTATTATACATATTGGCCAGCTCCATCAGGCGCGCAAGCAGCGGGAAGGCAAAGGTCATATGCAGCGCCGCCGTCACAAGCGGCAGGAAAAACACCTGCAGGATCTGGCTGCCGATCGCCGCCTTCACCTCGTCTTTTCCCAGCCCCACCTTCTGCATAATCTGATAGCGCTCCCGGTCCTCATAGCCTTCCGAGATCTGCTTGTAATACATGATAAGAATCATGCCCATCAAAAACAGCAGCCCTAAAAACACGCCCAAGAACAGCAAACCGCCATGGATGCGGAACAATTCTCCCCAGTTCTCCTCCTGCGTCTCGATGCGCGGTCCGTCCTCCCGGCCGAGCACGGTCCAGGCCTGCCGCAGAATCTCTTCCACGTCCGCCACCGGCGCCGTATCCTGTATATCAAAGCCAAACACGTAAGAAAGACGCCCGGCCTGATATTCATCGGAAAACGATTCGCTTTCCGACAAGCCGGTTTCAAACAGCTCCTCAAGCGCCGCCTCATCCGACATAATTATCATATAGGAGCGGAGATAGGCCCCCGTATTAAATCCCAAATCCTCCGCGCCGATCTGTCCCGCCACCCGGTATTCGCGGCCGCCGACCGACACGCTGTCTCCCAGGAATGCTCCTTTCAAGTTGCATATCAACACCTCATCCGGCGCCAGCTCCGTCGGAATTTTGTCCGGGTTCACGAAGCGCAATTCATCCAGCGGAATAAACTGTACCGCCACGGCCTTCTCCTCCTCGATCGCCCGATCCCAGACTTCTACCAGATTGTTTCCCTCCTGCAGCATAATTCCGGATCGACGCCGATAGCGAAAGGGATTTTGCGGCATCACGTCAAACTGTTCCAGCAAAAGCCTGGTGACCGCCTGCTCATAGGTCTGCGCCTCCTGTGCGGTCATCGCCTCGGCCTGGACGACCAATTCCCGCGGACACCGGCTGTGCACCGTGTCCTCCGTGCCGGCATACAGGGCCGTCGTCGTGGAAAGCATGACCAGCACCATCGTCGAGAGAATGCAGATATTTGCCAGGCCCACCGCGTTCTGCTTCATACGGTACAGCATTCCCGATATGGAAATAAAATGGTTGGTACGGTAATAATAGCCGGTGCGTTTTCTCAAAAGCTTCAGCCAGGCAATGCTGCCGGCCGTAAAGAGCAGATAGGTCCCCGCAATTACCAAGAGCACCGCCACGAAGAACAGTCCCAGCGCCGCCAGCGGCGATTCCGTAACGATGGCGATCGTGTAGCCGACCGCCAGGCAGACAAGCCCTGCCACGGCCATCAGCGCCTTTGTTTTCGGCTCCCGCTCGCCAGCCTTTTCTTCCTGCAGCAGCTCGATCGGGCTGGCGATGCGAATCTGCCGCAGAGCGTTCAGCCAGGTCGCCAGGAAAATCATGCCAAATAAAATGCCTGTGTACCACAGGCCCTCAAGCGACAAGAAGAACCCCATCTGCACCGGGAAAGTCATCAGCCGCAATAGCAGCAGATACATCAGCTTGGACAGAAGGATGCCGCCGCCGATCCCGACCGCAAAGCCAATCAAGGCCACATACACCGTCTCCCACAAAAGGACGCGACCCAGATGCCGCTTCTCCATCCCCAGGATATTGAAAAGGGCAAATTCCCGTTTGCGCCGCTTGGTCAAAAAGCTGTTGGTGTAAA
The DNA here is from genome assembly GCA_947650845.1 of uncultured Lachnospiraceae bacterium. Classification (GTDB taxonomy): domain Bacteria; phylum Bacillota; class Clostridia; order Lachnospirales; family Lachnospiraceae; genus RGIG7193. The sequence goes on along the minus strand of CANSWW010000196.1, from coordinate 1,288 downwards.
ACAAGAATATCATCGCAAAAACCGTGATCACGTTTTTGCCAAATCCCATGATGTTTCGGATCCACTCGCCGCCTCGCAGCTCTAAAAGCTCCGGATTGTCCGCGATACACTGAAAGCTGTAATAGATCAGGATCGTGCCGATCACCGTTAAAATATAGGGCACATAGGTGCGGCGGTTATTCTTTATATTCTGCCAGGCCAGCCGCATGTACAGAAAGCCTTTCATGCCTCTTCCCTCCTGTTCCCCGTGGCGATCGTCGTCAAGGTATCGGCGATCCTCTGGTACATTTCCTCGCGCGACAGCGAGCCGCGGTAGAGCTGGTGGAATACCTGCCCGTCCTTGATAAACAGCACCCGGCTGGCATGACAGGCCGCATAGGTCGAATGCGTCACCATCAGAATCGTCTGGCCGTCGCGGTTGATATCGTCAAACAGCCCCAAAAGCTCTTCGCTGGCCCGCGAATCCAGCGCTCCGGTCGGCTCGTCGGCCAGCAGCAGTCGGGGATTCGTAATCAGGGCACGCGCCGCAGCCGTCCGCTGCTTCTGCCCGCCGGAAATCTCATAGGGATATTTTTTGAGGAGATCGGCAATCCCCAGCCGATGCGCCAGCGGCGTAATCGCCTGCACCATCTCCTCGTAGGGTCGCCCGGCCAGCACAAGCGGCAGGAAAATATTGTCCTGCACGGAAAAGGTGTCTAAGAGATTAAAATCCTGAAACACGAATCCCAGGTGATCCCGGCGAAAGGCCGCGATCTCCTTTTCCTTAAGCGTCACCAGACTGCGCCCCTCCAGCTTTACCTCGCCCGCGGTCGGCTTGTCAAGAGCCGCCAGAATGTTTAACAGCGTCGTCTTGCCGGAGCCGGATTCGCCCATGATGGCGACATACTCGCACCGCTCTACCGTAAAGCTTACATCCTTTAACGCCTGCACGCGGGCGCTGCCTAAGCGGGTCGTATAAATCTTTTTTACATGTGATACTTCCAGTAATGACATATCGATTCTCCTGTCTGTATGGATGGTGCGCCGCGCCGGCGGCGCATGTAGGTTTTACTATGCAGACAGTATAACAAAAAGGGAAATGGTCTGCCATGGATTTGGCTTACATTTCCCTGGGGAAGCTTACATTTTTGTAAGAATCATGTAGATTTTATAGCCTTTCATAACTTTCCGTATCTTTCCGGGTAAGTGTTGTAAAAGTGTTGTAAAAATTTTGTTGTAAGGTAGTTTTTGTGTTGTAAAAACTTATGCCCATTTTTCCTGTATTTGTGCGGCTTTCAGCATCTCCTGT
>CANSWW010000195.1 GCA_947650845.1 uncultured Lachnospiraceae bacterium | reverse complement strand
TTTTTGCGTGCAAATCCTATCATAATATGGGGGTTCTTTTCGCAGATTATGGTAATCTGCGAAGAAGCCCATAAAATCAAGCGCTACAGCAGGAGAAGCCAAAGGAAACCGGATGCAGCAGGACACGCTTTACAAGACCGTTTATCAATACAATAAGACTCCGCTGCCCCCATCGGACATGGAGAAGCTGGCGGAGATTGCGCAAGATTACCGCCAGGTAAAAAACGCGGTTTATCAAAGATACGGCGGCATCCAAAGCCTTCCCAAGCTTTACCCGGGCTATACGGTACAGAATGAGATGACCAAAAGCGGCCTGCGGGAACAGATGGGGCTTCCGTCGGTATATTTCTACAGCGCGATTTTTGACGCCCTGGGCGATATCAAATGCCAGTGGAGCCATACCAAAAACCGCATAGAAACCTGCATTCGTGATAATCCGAACCTGACGCCGGCGGAGCGGCACTACCTGCGGTTTGTGATGAAGCAAAGCCAATGCCTGGAAGCGATTCTCCTGGAACGCGAGATGCATCTGCCGGCCGCCTGGCGCAAATCCTACGAGGCGGTTCGTGCGGACATCACCGAAGAGCACCGGCTGCAGCAATATCTGCGCCGGCAGGTGCGCCGCCATCTGAAAAAGATGCACACCGATACGGCGAACGGCTTTTCCGTCCCGGTGAAGGGGTATCGATACGACGATCATGGGATTTATATCACGACCAAAGAACGGGGCCAGCGCGTCTTTGTTCCTCTTACCGACAGCAACGCGTACAGCCGGCAGCTGTACGTGCAGTTGGATATCAATGAAGGGAACTTAAAGATATCCGTTCCGATCGAGACACGGATCCGCAAGCATCCGGAGTATCAAAACGAAATCGGGCTTGCCATGGGAATGAAGGTCATGTTCGTGACCGATCAGGGAACGATCTACGGAAAGGATTACGGAATCCATCAAACGGCCCTTACCGAATATATCCGGGAAGGCGCCCGCCGTTATCGGCAAAACAAGCAGAATAATCCGGGCCGGAAAAAGTATCTGGCCGGGCGGCAAAGAAGAGAAGCGACGCTTCATAACTATGTCAATGCGGAAATCAACCGGATGCTGGAGACAGAAAAACCAGGCGTCGTATATCTGCCAAAGCTGCCGCCGGTGTCCGGCGCGGGAATCAATAAAAAAATCAACTATTCCGTCAGCATGTGGCAAAAAGGCTATGTCCGAAAGCGGCTGGAAATCAAATGCCGGGAACGGGCCATTCCACTGATCGAAGTGTTCGGCAAAGGGATCGGGAAAAAATGCAGCCGTTGCAAAGCGGACGGGGAGCGGCAGCAGGAGCTGTTTGTCTGCCCTGCGTGCGGCCTTACCCTGCCGGAAAAAGAAAACGCCGCTAAAAATGCCCTTCAAAGAGGAAACGCGCAAGCAGGAAACACGTAAGTTCAAAACAGGAAATTTCACAGATGAATACGGCGCTTTGCCCTATTTGACCAGCATTTGGACTGTGGAATCCTTCCTTATTGATATTTCAAAATCCAAACGGCATTAGAAGCCGGCCAAGGGCCGGGGATTGGATATGCCAAGACCTGTGGGAACTTTCATGCGCAATGGTTTGCCTGAAAGAAGTACCGGGAGCGAAGCAGGCGGCTAAGGGCTGTATTCGGCCAAACGCCGCAGGCAGCGTCCTATGAAAAGGACGTCCAATGTGCCTTATTTATAAAATCAGAGGAGCTCAGCAGTGAAACGATACAAAAAGAAAGAAATGCTCTCCCTGCTGAAAACGCTGGAGAAAGCGAATGATGCCGTGTGGAAAAGCATGGCGGTGGATCCCGCCGGCGTAAACGATGTCCTGATTCAGTGCCAGGAAAACGCCGTCGACCTGGGAAGCTACCTGGAAACGCTGGGCGAGGAGCCGGCCGCGGCCGTGCGGCAGCTTGAAAATTATTGCGAGACTCTGTATCAGATCAGCGTCAAAGCGCCCGATGAAAACGCCTGTCGCAAATGGTTCAAAAAAGCAAGGAAGGAACTGCGGGAAATCGCGGAAATTTTGCAGCGTACCCTGCCGGCCGACCGCCAGGAGATTGTTTTTTTGCCCTATAAGGTGGCGATGTGGGATTCTTTGGAAAGCATTTGGGCCGCGGCCAACGAGGACGAAACCTGTGATGCCTATGTGATGCCGATCCCCTATTTTGATAAAAAGCCGGATGGAAGCCTCGGTGAAATGCATTATGAAGGAGGACAGTATCCGGGATATGTCCCTGTTCTGGATTGGCGAAAGCACGATCTTGAGGCCTGGCGCCCGGACATGATTTATATCCATAACCCCTATGACGAATGCAATTATGTAACCAGCGTGCATCCCGCCTTTTACGCGAGCCGCCTGCATGCGTGGACGGATCGGCTGATTTATATACCATACTTTATTCATCAAAACGATACGGTCAAAGAGATGTACTGTACCCTGCCGGGCGTTTTCTACGCGGACGTAGTCGTGCTTCAGTCAGAAAAAGTGCGGGACCAGTATATAGAGTGTTATCAAAGGCTTTTGGGCGTCAAAGAAAACCTTTCCCAAAAATTCGTAGCCCTCGGCTCCCCCAAATTGGATCATCCGGGTCGGCCCGAAAACAAAGAGGAGCTGCCGGAGGAATGGAAACAGCTTCTCTGGCAGGACGGAAAAAAGCGGAAAGTCATTTTCCTCAACACACATTTAAACATGCTGATGGCGCCGTACTGCAGCGCTTTTTTTGAAAAGCTGCGGGCCATATTCGAGGTATTCCGCCATAATCGATCCGTCGTGCTTTTATGGCGTCCGCACCCCCTAAGCGAGGCGACCGCGAAATCCATGAACCCGGAGGCCCTGGACGGCTACCGGGAAATCGTCCGGGAGTACCGGGCCGAAAAGCTGGGGATTTATGACGATACGAACGACCTGCACCGGGCCGTGGAGCTTTCGGACGCCTACTATGGCTGCCGAAGCTCCGTGATTGAGCTGTTTAAAGCAGCGGGAAAGCCGGTTATGATTATGAAGCTGAAATAACAATGAGAAGGAGCCGGGGATGGAAGCCTACCAGCTGTCAAAAGAAGAACTGCGCAGCGTGCAGAAAACCCAGTGGGAGATGCTCTGCGAGGTAGATCGCATCTGCCGCAAGAGGGGGATTCGCTACAATATCATAGCCGGAACCCTCTTAGGCGCGGTCAGGCATAGTGGATTCATCCCCTGGGACGACGATGCGGACGTGGCTCTGCTGCGGCCGGAATACGAACGCTTCCGGGCAGCCTGTGAAACCGATCTGGATAAAACGCGCTTCCTGTTCCAGGACAGCAGCGTGACCAAGGGCTACCGCTGGGGCTACGGGAAGCTGCGCCGCAAAGAAACCTTGTTTTTGCGCAAGGGGCAGGAGGATATGCCATACCATCAGGGTATTTTTATCGATATATTCCCGCTGGACGGTGTCCCGGCCGGTCGTTTGTCCCGTGCCTTTTACAACATTCCCTGCTTTCTCGTCCGTAAACTGATGTGGTCGCCGGTAGGGGCCAGGACGGAGAGGGTCCCCTGGAAACGTGGGCTCTACCGGCTGGCCGGCCGATGCCCGGAAGCATGCGTAAAAAAGTTCTACGGCGCATTGGTCCGGCACAGCTGTCAAGCGTATAAGAAATCTCCCTGGGTGCGGATCCTGACCTACCCCACACCGACCAGGGATTACGGCTACCGGCGCTCCTGGTATCAGAAAAGCCGGCTCTACCGGTTTGAGGGAAAAGCCTTTCCGGGCATTTACGAATACGACGCGTATCTTCGTTTTAAATTTGGAAACTACCGGACGCTGCCAAACGAAAAAGACCGCAAGACCCATCCGGTTACCGCGCTGAAGCTGGTTGGCGATGGAGGACAGAAGCAGGAAAGAAGGGGCATAGAGAGATGAAAAAAGTAATAACATACGGTTCCTTTGATTTATTCCATGAGGGCCATTACAAGTTGCTTCAGCGGGCCAAGGCGCTGGGAGACTATCTGATCGTAGGCGTCACCACGGAGGAATACGACGCGTCCAGAGGCAAGCTGAATGTGGTGGATTCCATCATGGAGCGGATTGAGCATGTCAAACAGACCGGCTTCGCCGACGAGGTGATTATCGAGGACCATGTCGGACAGAAGGTAGAAGATATCCAGCGTTACCACATTGATGTTTTTACGGTAGGTTCGGACTGGATCGGCGTGTTTGATTACCTGAAAAAATACTGCGAGGTCGTCTACCTTGAGCGGACCAAAGGGATTTCCAGCACCATGCTGCGGGCCAGGAATTACGGCATCATACGCCTGGGCATCATCGGCGCGGGACGGATTGCCCGCCGCATGGTGCCGGAGGCCAAGTATGTCAGCGGTCTCAATGTAGAAGGCATCTACCATCCGAACCGGGAGAAGGCGCAGGCTTTTGCGGAAAAATTCGAGCTGAACCATGCCTGTGACGACCTGGAGGCCTTTTTTGAAAGCGTGGATGCCGTCTACATCGCCTCGCCGCACGAAACCCATGCCGATTATATTGAAAAGGCGTTGGAGCGTAAAAAGCATGTGCTCTGTGAAAAGCCGATGACGTTGCAGGGCGCGCAGGCGAAGCGGTTGTTTGATCTGGCGCAGGCGAACCGGTGCGTATTGATGGAGGGCGTCAAGACTGCGTACTGCCCTGGATTTGTACGGCTGCTGGGGATTGTGCAGAGCGGCGAGATCGGCGAGGTGCGGGATGTGGAGGCCTGCTTTACCAAGCTGGAGAAGCCGGACACACGGGAATTAACCGACCCTGTGTACGGCGGCAGCTTCACGGAACTGGCAAGCTATCCGCTCCTGGCAATCGTCAAGCTATTGGGAAAAGACCCGCAGTCCGTCCGTTTTGAAACCCTTACGGATGAAAACGGGATTGATCTGTACACAAAAGCCTACCTGCGCTACGCAAACAGCCTGGCTACGGTAAAGGTCGGCCTGGGCGTAAAATCGGAGGGCCAGCTGATCCTGTCCGGTACAAGAGGATACATAGTGGTGGACGCGCCCTGGTGGAAAACCAAGTCCTTTGAGGCGCGGTTTGAAGATCCGGCGATGAATGAAAAGTATTTCAGCAAGTTCCTGGGGGACGGGCTGCGCTACGAGCTGAGCGATTTTGTGTCAATGATTCACGGATTTGACGGGAGGAATTATAAGCTGACCGCAGGCGAATCGGTCTGGCTGGCGGAAATGATGGAACGCTTTTTAAAGGAGAGGGTACGATGAAGGAAGAGCAGAAAATCAAAGTGAGTATCATGCTGTTGGCCTACAATCACGAAAAGTATATTCGCCAGGCGCTGGACAGCGTGGTTCGCCAGCGTACAAATTTCCGCTTTGAGGCCGTGGTCGGCGAGGACTGCTCCACCGACCGAACCCGGGAGATTGTCCGAGAATATCAGAAAAAGTATCCGGATATTATTA
>CANSWW010000194.1 GCA_947650845.1 uncultured Lachnospiraceae bacterium | reverse complement strand
ACACTTGTTTCAAATTATCATTCAAGGCACTGTAAATATATATTTTATCAGAGACGACGGTTCGGTCTATTCCCTTGCAAACGGCGGGAAGAACGATTTGCTCGGTGAAATGGAAATTTTCCCGCATCGGCCAAGGAATGTTTATGCCGAAGCGAACGATGATGTCCTCTGTCTCGCCTTGTCTATTGAAGCAAGCAGAGGGGCGCTGCTGGAAAACTGTCGGTTTTTGCAACTGGTATGTGAATCTTTAACGCAAAAGATGGAATCCATCACGACACTGGACGCCGCTCCGGCAAGTTTAAAACAGCGTGTTCTGGTTTACATGAAGTACAAATGCGAGGGGGAGCTGAAGGGCTTACAGCAGGCTGCATTTCGTTTGAACTGCAGCGCCCGCCAACTACAGCGAATCCTTAATCAGCATGAAGCGGATGGGGTTGTAACCAAGACAGGAAAAGGAAGTTATAAACTTGCAAGGTCCTCGGGATTTCTTTGTTTTTGATAGCAGTTTTTTGATAATACATTGGATATAATGTAAAACGCTTGAAAGGAAGGGAAAAGTAAGGTATAATGGAAACGACATGCGGGAGGCGGTGAAAATGTTCGTATATAAATTTGATGTGCTGGAAAATCTGAAGGAGTGCGGATATAACACTACGAGATTGCGGAGAGAGAAGCTGCTGGGGGAAAACGCGATCCAGTCGCTGCGGCGGGGGGAGATGGTTGGAATGATTGCGCTTGAGAAGATTTGCAGATTGCTGGATATGCAGCCGGGGAACATTATTAAATATGTAAATAGCGATACGAAATTGGACTTTAAAAATAATGTAAAAGTCGGTTGACAAGGCATTCGGGTTTTCTGTTTCCTTCGCTGGTGAACATGTAAAAGAGAGCGATCAGAGGGGCGATGAAAAGGTCAACGGATGATATGGCAAACTGGCGGCTGCGGCAGGAAAACGATTCCCAGTCGTTCCCCTATGTTTTTCCGCAGATGCCGCCGCGGTTTCGGCGTTGCTGCGCTTTTATGAGAGCCTTGCTTTTGCTGGAGCGGTGCAGCGCGGTTTTGTTGGTTTTAGGCGGTCTGGCGTGGGCTGTACTGCTTGTGGTTTACGGCAGGGCGGGGCTTAATGCGTTTCTGGATTCCGGATTAGAGGCGAATCCATTTTTCGTTCTGTGCCTGGCGGAGGTGATAGCGGCGCCGCCGGTCATGTTTCTCTGCCGGCTGTTCAGGCAAACGCCGAAATGGTTCTGGCGCTGCCCGTGCTGCGGGCGCTTGTTTCCATATTACAGGCCGCCGATGCGGGGGATGGACGAGCTGGCGGGAGCGGATTGCTTATACGAGATGCAGTATTTGGGTATTCCATATGTGAAACCGAAATATTGCCCGCTGGTGGCGCCTTCTGTTTGTCCTAAGTGTGGGCGCAAATTTTTTGAGACGACGTGAGCGCAGGACGACGGGCCTGTAGGGAGTCGGGACGATAGGCCTGTAGAGAGCACGGGGCGATAGGCCCGACGTGAGTGCAGGACGACGGGCCCGTAGGGAGTCGAAACGATAGGCCCGTAGAGAGCACGGGATGACGAGCCCGTAGGGGGTCGGGACGATAGGCCCATAGAGAGTCCGGGACAAGCGAATATTGTCTGGATATGAAAGAGAATAGGCGGCCGAAAAGGGCTGGGCGGCGGAAAGAAAATGGGCGGCAGAAAAGGGCTGGGCGCAGGGAAGCTAAGAGAGGCCAAAGGGATAAGAAGATGTGTGCATACTGGCGCACACATGGGAAAGGAAATACGGAATAGCACAGCAAATGAAGCACATAGGATTTTATAAAAAGGCACTAAAAAGAACGGCGCTGTACGCGCTGGTTTTGAGCTTAGGAATACTGTCCGGCTGCGCGGGGGAGGCAAAGGAGACGGGGGCGGCGGATGAAATGGAGGAGCGCGAAACCGGAAAGGTGGTCATGCCAAAGACACGGGAGAGCCATATGGCGCGGACGGAATGGGAGAAAGAAAGGACGGCGAAGGAGCTGGGAAGAGGGCCGGGGCCGGAGACGCCGCCGGAGCCCTCCTTTGCCGGGCAGCTGTCGCTTTCCGAGGGGCTGGAGCAGCTGATTATTGTGGAAGCAGAGACAGAGGACAGCTCGATCGTGACGGTGAGCATGCACGAGCGGCGGGAAGGGATTTGGACGGAAATCTTGCGCACGGAGGGCTATGCGGGGTACGGCGGGATCGCCAAGGAAAAGGAAGGGGACGGGCGGACGCCGACGGGAGTGTACGGCCTTTCGACCGCTTTTGGGACAGAGCCGGATCCGGGGGCGGTTTTGCCGTATACACAGGTGGACGAATCGTATTGGTGGGTCGGCGATTATGAGTCGCGTTATTTTAACCGGCTCTGCCGGGACGACGCGCCGGACCGGGACTGGAAGCTCGATCCGGAGGAAAGCGAGCATTTGACGGAATACAGCGGCTATGAATATTGCCTGTTTATTGAATACAATACGGAAGGGATTGCGGGCAAGGGAAGCTGCATTTTTATGCATTGTATCGGGGATAATCCGCCGACGCTGGGATGCGTCGCGGTGCCTGAGGAGGACATGGTTTTTGTGCTGCGGCATGTGCGGGAAGGCTGCCGGATTTTGATTGATACGACGGAAAATCTGCCGGGATATTGACGCGCGGGAAAATGGCTGCCGGGATACGCAAGAAAACAGTTGAATTTCCGCTGGCCCTATAGTAAAATAAAAACACAGACCGATACGATGAGCTCGAAGACCCTGCGGTTTTCGGGCTCTATTAAGGTCATTTGACGGCTTGAAACAGAATAAGAGGGGAAATTTACAGATAAGGGGACGAAAATGAAAAAAGGATTTGACAATGAAAAGTATGTGCAGATGCAGTCCGAGCATATCCGGGAACGGATCGCGAGCTTTGGGGACAAGCTGTATCTGGAGTTCGGCGGCAAGCTTTATGACGATTACCACGCTTCGCGCGTGCTGCCGGGCTTTGCGCCGGACAGCAAGCTGAATATGCTGATGCAGCTAAAGGATCAGGCGGAGATCGTGATCGTCATCAATGCCGGGGATATTGAGAAAAACAAGGTGCGCGGCGACCTGGATATCACGTATGACCGGGACGTGCTGCGGCTGAAGCAGCTTTTTACCGAGCGGGGGCTGTATGTCGGCAGCGTGGTGATTACGCAGTATACCGGGCAGAAGGCGGCGGATTTGTTTCGCGAGCGCCTGAAGGCGGCGGGGATTGTGGTTTACACGCACTATGTGATTGAGAATTATCCGAATAATGTGCCGCTTGTGATCAGCGAGGACGGCTTTGGCAAGAACGACTATATCGAGACGAGCCGCCCGCTGGTGGTCGTGACGGCGCCGGGGCCGGGCAGCGGCAAGATGGCGACCTGCTTGTCCCAGCTGTACCATGAAAACCGGCGCGGCATCCGGGCGGGGTACGCGAAGTTTGAGACGTTTCCGATCTGGAACCTGGCGCTGAGCCATCCGGTGAATCTGGCGTATGAGGCGGCGACGGCGGATTTGAATGATGTGAATATGATTGATCCGTTCCATCTGGAAGCGTATGAGACGACGGCGGTCAATTATAACCGGGATGTGGAGATTTTCCCGGTGCTGCGCTCGGTGTTTGAGGCGATTTACGGCGAGTGCCCGTACAAATCGCCGACCGATATGGGTGTAAATATGGCAGGCTTTTGCATCGAGGACGACGAGGTCTGCCGGGAGGCGGCCCGCCAGGAGATTTTGCGGCGCTATTACCAGGCGCTTGTCAAGCGCGCGGCGGGGCAGGACGTGGAAAGCGAGATTTATAAGATCGAGCTTTTGATGCGCAATACGAAGATTACGGTCGAGGACCGCAGCGTGGTGCCGGCGGCGCTTACGCTGGCGGCGGAGCGGGGATTTCCGGTGGCGGCGATGGAGCTGCCGGACGGGACGATGGTCACCGGGCGCACGGGCGAGCTTTTGGGAGCTTGCGCGGCGCTTTTGCTGAACGCGATTAAGCATCTGGCGGAGATTGAGGACAGCGTGCATCTGGTATCGCCGGAAGCGATCCAGCCGATCCAGCATTTGAAAACGGCGTACCTGGGCAGCCGCAATCCGCGTCTGCACAGCGACGAGGTGCTGATCGCCTTGTCGGCCAGCGCGGCTTCCAATCCGACCGCCCTTTTGGCGATGAAGCAGCTGCCGCGCCTGAAGGGCTGCATGGCGCATGCCTCGGTGCAGCTGTCGTCGGCGGACGTGAAAATGTTCCGCAAGCTGGGGATTGATTTGACGTATGAGCCGGTGCCGGAGCGGAAGTAGAGGGAACCGGGCGGGGAAAGGATTGGGACGGAGGCGGCGTATATGAGAGTGGAACATGGTTTTGGGCCGGTGTGGGACGAACGCTCCCGTATCCTGATATTAGGCAGCATGCCTTCGGTGAAGTCGCGGGAGCAAAATTTTTATTATGGCCATCCGCAGAACCGTTTTTGGAAGGTGCTGGCCGCCGTGACGGGCCAGGCGGTTCCGGGGACGGTGGAGGAGAAGCGGGCGTTTTTGCTGGGGCAGAGGATCGCGCTGTGGGATGTGGTCGCTTCCTGCGAGATCGAGGGGTCGAGCGACAGCTCGATCCGCGACGCGCAGGCCAACGATGTGGCCTGGCTGCTGCGTGAGAGCGGGATTGCGCGCGTGTTTGTGAACGGCGGGAAGGCGGCGCAGCTATACGATAAGCTGCTGCTGGAAAAAACGAAGGTGGCGGCGGTGCGGCTGCCGTCCACCAGCCCGGCGAACGCGGCGTGGTCGCTGGAGCGGCTGATTGGGGCGTGGGAGGTGATTCGGGAATAAGGGTTAAGAAAAAAGGCTTTGCAAATATTTTATCAATCAACAGGAGGACTACATAAGGTAAAACATGTGAAAATCCGGAGGAAACCGCGCCGGCGTCCGGTTCGGAAGAGGCAGGGGAAAATAATGGAAATGGGGAGGAACCTGGCGGAGAGAGCGAAATCGAAACGCCGCCGGAGCATTCGTTTGCCGGACAATTATCGGTATCGGAGGGCCTGGACCAGCTGATTATTGTAGAAGCAGAGACGAATAACAGCCAGGCAGTGGTTGTGACGATGCATGAACGGCAAAACGGAGTTTGGACGGAAATTCTCCGTACAAAGGGGTATGTAGGGGATAACGGGATTGCTAAGGGGCAGGAGGGCGACGGCAGGACTCCGACAGGAGTATACGGCTTGTCGGTTGCCTTTGGAAAAAATCCGGATCCGGGGTCGATTTTACCGCATACGCAGGTCGACGAGGCGTACTGGTGGATTGGCGATTATGAATCGCACTATTTTAACCAGCTTTGCCGTGACGATGCAGCGGACAGGGACTGGGAGCTGGATCCTGAAGAAAGCGAGCATTTGGTTGATTATAACGGGTATGAGTATTGCCTGTTTATAGAATATAATACGGGAGGAGCCGTAGGCA
>CANSWW010000193.1 GCA_947650845.1 uncultured Lachnospiraceae bacterium | reverse complement strand
GCCAAAAAAGAGACGGTAGAAAAAGTGACAAGGGAAGTAACAAAAGAAGTAACAAGGGAAGTAACAAAAGAAGTAACAAGAGAAGTGACAAAAGAAGTAACAAGGGATTTGGCGAAAGCAACGGCAAGAAAGATGCTGGACGCGGGAAAGTTTACGACGGAAGAGATTCACGAATATGTCCCGTGGCTGTCGATTGAGGAAATTCAACAACTGGAAAGCTGAGGGAGTGGTACGGTATCAATAGACCATATCTGTAAAGAAAAAACACTTGACAGCCATTCTCTTTTCGTGTATGATACACAAGGTGATTCCAATGGAGAAAATCCTCAGACAGACAATGCTGTATGATTTCTACGGCGAGCTGCTAACCGGCCACCAGCGGAAAATCTACGAGGACGCCGTATTCGGCGATTTGTCCCTCAGCGAGATTGCCGAAATGCAGGGCATCAGCCGCCAGGGCGTACACGACCTGATCCGGCGCTGTGACCGGGCGCTGGAGGAGTATGAAGAAAAGCTCCAACTGGTGCGCAAGTTTTCCGAGACGCGGGAGCGGATTGAAGAGATCCGCAGCCTGGCGGATACCGACGAAAGCGAGACGGGAGTGCAGGCGCGCCTGGAGCAGATCTGTGGTTTGTGCGACAGGATATTACAGTCCCTGTAGCAGACCAGGGCGGCTTTTACAAGGCTGTTCCGAAGCGCGCGCAAAACGGACGAAGTGAAGGAGAACCGGTTTATGGCATTTGAGAGCTTATCCGATAAACTTCAGAATATATTCAAGAACCTGCGTGGCAAGGGCCGTCTGAGCGAGGCCGACGTCAAGGCGGCGCTGCGCGAGGTTAAGATGGCGCTTCTGGAAGCCGACGTCAATTTCAAGGTCGTAAAGCAGTTCGTAAAGTCCGTCGAAGAGCGGGCCGTCGGCCAGGAGGTCATGAACAGCTTGACGCCGGGCCAGATGGTGGTCAAGATCGTAAACGAGGAGCTCATCCGGCTGATGGGCGGCCAGGCCGTGGAGCTTTCCCTGCGGCCCGGTTCGGAGATTACGGTCATTATGATGGCCGGCCTGCAGGGCGCCGGCAAGACGACGACCACGGCCAAGCTGGCAGGGAAGCTCAAATCAAAGGGGCGGCGCCCGCTGTTGGCAGCCTGCGACGTATACCGCCCGGCGGCCATCGACCAGCTGCAGGTAAACGGCGAGAAGCAGGGTGTGCCGGTATTTTCGCTGGGCACACAGGCAAGCCCGGTGGAGATTGCCCGCGAGGCGCTTGCCCACGCGCAGAAAAACAGCAACAACGTCGTAATCCTGGATACGGCAGGCCGCCTGCACGTAGACGAGGATATGATGGCGGAGCTGCAGGCGATCAAGGAAGCCGTGACGGTGCACCAGACAATCCTGGTGGTAGACGCCATGACCGGCCAGGACGCGGTCAACGCGGCCAGCGCCTTCAATGATAAAGTCGGCATCGACGGCGTGATTTTAACCAAGCTTGACGGCGACACTCGCGGCGGCGCGGCGCTGTCGATCCGCCATGTGACCGGCAAGCCGATCCTGTACGCGGGCATGGGGGAGAAGCTGTCCGACTTAGAGCTGTTTTATCCCGACCGCATGGCCTCGCGGATTTTGGGCATGGGGGATATCCTCTCCCTGATTGAGAAGGCGGAAGCCGAGTTTGACGAGGAAAAGGGCCGCCAGCTCGAGCGCAAGATGAAGAAGAATGAGTTCGACTTAAACGATTTCCTCGATTCCATGCAGCAGATGAAAAAAATGGGCGGCATCGGCGATATCCTGAATATGATCCCGGGCATGAGCCGCCAGTTAAAGGGGCAGGAGATCGACGAAAAGCCCTTAAAAAAGACAGAAGCGATCATCCTCTCGATGACGCCGAAGGAGCGCAGCAACCCCAAGTGCATCAACCCGTCCCGCAAGATCCGCATTGCCAAGGGCTCCGGCGTGCAGGTGCAGGATGTAAACCGGCTCCTAAAGCAGTTTGACCAGATGAAGCAGATGATGAAGCAGATGACCGGGCGCAGAGGGAAAAGAGGGGGCTTCGGCTTTCCTTTTTAAATAAAATCCAGATTATTTCCAAGGAGGTGAAAATACAATGGCAGTAAAGATCAGACTGAGAAGAATGGGCCAAAAGAAAGCCCCGTTCTACCGCATCGTGGTAGCCGATTCCAGATCTCCCAGAGATGGCAGATTTATCGAAGAGATCGGTTATTATGATCCCACGAAGGATCCCAGCGTAATCAAAATTGACGAAGAGCTGGCCAAGAAATGGCTGGCTACGGGCGCACAGCCTACCGAAACAGTTGCTAAGCTTTTGAAGATCGCCAACATCGAGAAATAATCCGCGGAGGTGGATCGCATGAAAGAATTAGTAGAGGTGATCGCAAAATCACTGGTGGACAACCCTGATGAAGTGAAAGTGACGGAGAAAGAAAACGACAAGGAAATCGTCGTAGAATTAAACGTCGCGCCGACCGATATGGGAAAAGTGATCGGCAAGCAGGGGCGCATCGCCAAGGCAATCCGTTCGGTTGTAAAGGCTTCTGCGTCAAAGGGCGACAAAAAAGTGATTTTAGAAATTCAGTAGGTGCGGGGCGGTCGTTTGACTGCCCTTTCCCTTTCCGGGGAGCGGCCTGGCGACAGGAAGCCGGGCCGGCTCCAGGGTAGTAGGAGAGATACGATGGAAGAGCTATTGCGCGTTGGCGTGCTGGCCTCGACCCACGGTGTGCATGGAGAGGCAAAGATATATCCCACGACCGACAGCCTGGAGCGGTTTCGCAGCTTAAAGGAAACGATCCTTTTGACGCCAGAAGGAGAGAAACGGCCGCTGTCGGTAGAGGGAGTAAAATTTTTTAAGCAATTTGCGATCCTGAAGTTTGCAGGGATCGATACGATCGAAGAAATACAGAAATACCGCGGTTGCGATCTGATGGTCACGCGAAAGAACGCGCAGCCGCTGGAAGAAGGCGAATACTATATCGGGGATCTTCTGGGCTTGTCGGTGCTTTCCGATACGGGAGAGACGCTCGGTGTTTTAACGGACGTGCTGCAGACAGGGGCCAACGACGTCTATGTGGTAAAGCGCCCGGACGGCCGCGAATTGCTGCTGCCGGTGATTCACGAGTGTATCCTGGATGTGGATCTTGAAAAAGGGCAGGTTACGGCGCATTTGATGGAAGGGCTTCTGGATTTATGAAATTCTATGTATTGACATTGTTTCCCGAGATGATCGAACAGGGACTGGGGGCCAGCATCCTTGGCCGGGCGCAGGAGCGCGGTGCGATTGCGGTCCGGACGGTGAACATCCGGGACTTTTCCGAAAATAAACACGGTCATGTGGACGACTATCCCTACGGCGGCGGCGCCGGCATGGTGATGCAGCCGGGGCCGGTGTACCGCGCCTGCGAAGCGGTGGAAGCGGAGATTGGCCACAAGGCCCGGGTGCTGTATATGACACCGCAGGGCCGCGTGTTCGATCAGAAGCTGGCGGGGGAGCTGGCGCAGGAGGAAGAATTGATTTTTCTGTGCGGCCACTATGAAGGGATTGACGAACGGGTACTGGAGCAGAAGGTGACGGACAGCGTTTCTTTGGGAGACTATGTATTAACGGGCGGCGAGCTGCCGGCGATGGTGATGATCGACTGCATTTCCCGCCTGATTCCGGGCGTCCTTAGCAACGAGCAGTCGGCGGAGGTAGAATCGTTTTACGACAATCTGCTGGAGTATCCCCAGTATACCCGTCCGGAGGAGTTTATGGGATTGCGGGTTCCGGAAGTGCTGCTGTCCGGGCACCATGCCAATATCGAAAAGTGGCGACGCGAGCAGTCGATTCGACGGACCCTTGAGCGCCGGCCGGATCTTCTGACGGGAGCCAGGCTGTCTGAAAAGGAAGAAGAATTCCTACAAAAACTGAGGGAAATTACTTGATTTTCTGCGGAAAATATGCTAGACTACTGAGGTTGTGAAGTATGAAGAGAGATGGTCCTCTGGTACGGAAGGTACTAACGAACATCTAAATGAGCAGGAGGTCACATATGAACGACATTATCAAGCGCATCGAAGATGCACAGCTGAAGCCCGAGGTAGCTGAGTTCCATGTAGGCGATACCGTACGCGTATATGCCAAGATCCGTGAGGGAAACCGGGAGAGAGTTCAGGTATTTGAGGGAACCGTACTGAAGAGACAGAACGGCGGCATCCGGGAGACCTTTACGGTCCGCAAAAATTCCAACGGCGTAGGCGTTGAGAGAACCTGGCCGGTGCATTCTCCCCGGATTGAGAAGATTGAAGTTGTCAGAAGAGGTAAGGTCAGAAGAGCGAAGCTGAATTACCTGAGACAGAGATCCGGTAAGAGCGCCAAGGTGAAGGAAGTAGTTCGATAAGTAGTATGGTGAAAAGAGGGGCAAATACGGTGCGTACTTGCCCCTTTGTTTTCTTTTTACGAAAGGAAAAAGCGGACGCATGGATTACTACAAGGAATTAAATCGGGAGAACCGGCAGACCAACCTGCTGCGCAGTACCATCTACTGGATTACCGATCTGATTGCGGTCGTTTTGCTGGCTGTGTTTGTGGTGGTGTTTTTCTGTGAGCGGGTGACCATCACAGGTCATTCCATGGAAGCGGAGCTGGCGGACGGGGATGTGGTGCTGGTGGATCAGGTGCGGTACCATTTTGGGGAACCGGGCCGGTTCGACGTGATTGTATTTGAAATGGAAAATAACGGAGCCGACCGAACGTATGTCAAGCGTATTATTGGCTTGCCGGGAGAGCGGGTTCAGATTATAGATGAAACGGTTTACATCAACGGGGCGCCGTTAAACGCTTCGGAGGCGCTTAGACATGTGGCGCTGAGCGGGCTGGCCGAGGAGGAGATTTTGCTGGGGCCGGACGAATATTTTGTCCTGGGGGATAATCGGGAAAGCAGCGAGGACAGCCGTTTTCCTAATATTGGCAATGTAAAGCGCAGCCAGATTCGGGGATGCGTCTGGTTTCGGATCGCCCCGTTTAAGGACCTGGGCCTGATTCGTTATCAGGAGTAAAAAGAGTAAGGGGGACCGGGCATGGACATTCAATGGTATCCGGGTCATATGACCAAAGCAAAGAGGACGATGCAGGAGGACTGCCGGCTGGTGGACCTGATCATTGAGCTGGTGGATGCCCGCGTGCCGCTTAGCAGCCGGAATCCCGACATCGACAAGCTGGGACAGGGAAAGGCCCGGTTGATTTTGATGAACAAAAGCGACTTGGCCGATGCCGCCCGTTCGGCGGCGTGGAAGGCCTGGTTTGAAGAAAAGGGCTGCTATGCGGTTTTACTGGATGCCCGGGCTTCTTCGCAGATGAAAACGGTCCATGCGGTCATTGAGGAAGCCTGCCGTGAAAAGAGGGAGAGGGACCGTCGTCGGGGCATCCTCAATCGTCCGGTGCGGGCGATGGTGGCAGGGATCCCCAACGTGGGAAAATCCACCTTTATCAATACTTTTGCGGGGAGGGCGGCCGCCAAGACCGGCAATAAGCCGGTTGTCACCTCAAAAAATACCTATATCGCACCCTTTGTCAATGCAGAAGA
>CANSWW010000192.1 GCA_947650845.1 uncultured Lachnospiraceae bacterium | reverse complement strand
CGCTCTGGAACTGCATCAGCAGATTGTTTTTGACCGCGCCGCCGTCCACCTTTAGTTTCTTTAAGTCAATGCCGCTGTCGGCGGCCATCGCCAGAATAATGTCCTTCGTCTGATATGCCAGAGATTCGAGGGTAGCCCGCACCAGATGGGCCCGCGTCGCGCCGCGCGTCAGGCCAAAGACCGCGCCCCGTGCCTTGTCGTCCCAATAAGGCGCGCCCAGCCCCACAAAGGCCGGGACCACATACACGCCCTGGCTGTCCTCGACCTGGGCGGCCGTCTCCTCGCTCTCGGGGGCCGTGCGGATCAGCTCCAGCCCGTCCCGCAGCCATTGGATGGCGCTGCCGGCCACAAAGATGCTGCCCTCCAGCGCGTATTCGACGCGGCCGTCATAGCCCCAGGCAATCGTGGTGACCAGGCCAAAGCGCGAGCGGATCGGCTTCTCACCGGTGTTCATCAGCATAAAGCAGCCGGTGCCGTAGGTGTTTTTCGCCATTCCGGGCTCGAAGCAGGCCTGTCCGAACAAAGCCGCCTGCTGGTCGCCGGCGATCCCGGCAATCGGGATCTCGCGGCCGAAAAAGTGGTAAGGGGCCGTCGTCCCGTATACGCAGGAGGAGGGCTTTACCTCGGGAAGCATGGAGGGAGGAACCTGTAAGAGGCTCAAAAGCTCCGGATCCCAGCAGAGATCGTATATATTGTAGAGCATGGTGCGGGAAGCGTTGGAATAGTCGGTCACGTGGGCCGCCCCGCCGGAGAGCTTCCACACCAGCCAGGTGTCGATGGTGCCGAATAAAAGCTCGCCGCGCTCGGCCCGTTCGCGGGCGCCGTCCACATGGTCGAGGATCCAGCGAATCTTGGTGCCGGAAAAATAGGGGTCAATCAGAAGCCCGGTCTTTTCCCGGATCCGTTCCTCATGGCCGGCCGCCCGCAGCTCGTCGCAGATTCCGGCCGTCTGGCGCGACTGCCAGACAATGGCGTTGCAGACCGGGATGCCGGTATTCTTATCCCATACGACGGTGGTTTCCCGCTGATTGGTGATGCCGATGGCCGCGACCTGCTCCGGCCGGATGCCGGCATCGCGCACGGCATCCATCATCACAAAGAGCACGGACAGCCAGATTTCATTGGCATCATGCTCCACCCAGCCGGGCTGGGGGAAATACTGGGTAAATTCCTTCTGGGAACTGCCGACAATCTGTGTGTCATGGTCAAACAAAATCGCCCGGGTGCTGGTCGTCCCCTGGTCGATGGCAAGTATGTACTGTTCCATAAGAAATCCTCCTCTCATTCTTTGGCCGACTCCTCTTCCTGTTTGGCCAAAAGCCCTTGTTATTTGGCCAGAAACGCTTCGGCCAGCCGGCGGTCGGAGAGCGTGACGGCGTGAGCGCCGGCTTTCAGGCAGCGCGTGATCTGCTCCGGTGTGCGGATCAGCCCGCCGCACAGCAGAGAGATTTCCGGCGCGCCCTTTTCCCGCAGCCGTTGCTTCAAATCAGGAATGACCTCGCAGGCCAGACCCGGCAGCAGCTCCACATAGTCGGGACGCAGGCTGTTAATCAGGGCCACGCCCTTGTCCAGGGATTTGGTGTCGATCAGAAACAGCCGCAGGATCGTCGCGGTATGGTTGCGGCGGGCCGTTTCCAGGACGCGGTTTTTGGTGGAAATGATTCCGTCCGCCTTCAGCTGCTGACAGATGTATTCACAGCCGTATTCATCGGCGGCCAGCCCGTGGATCAGGTCGGCGTGCAGAAAAACGCGCTTGCCGGCGCTGCGGGCCGCCCGCATCAGGGCCGGCAGCTGGTTGATATGCATATCCATGAGAATGCAGATGTCCAGCGGACTGTTCAAAAACCGTTCAAATTCCCGGATCTGTGAAACGGCCAGCAGCACCGGCTGTGAAAAAGAAACCATGGCGTTCCTCCAACTTCGCTTTGATTGCGCCTTACAGGCTGCGGGAAGCAATAATATTTACGCCGAGCCCGCACACGTTTTCTATGATTATATCATGGATTTTGACCGGTGCACAGACCGAAACGGCACGGATTTCCTCCATCACGTCAAAAATCCGGTCCTTCGGAATCGGGGCGGAGGTGATGACCGGCAGACGGCGGTAGCGGCCGCCCTGCAAAACCACGGTGCTGGTGACGGTGCGCTCGGGATATGAAAGCTCCGCCCGCGCGTAGCGCTCCCCCCGGGGGCAGGTATTGCCGGTGACGGATCGGATGGCGAGAGCGCCGTTTTCCGTCGTTTCGCAGTCGGCCTCCAGGCGGCAGCCCATCGGACAGATAATACAGGTGAGTTCTTTTTTCATGGAAAAATCCTTTCTAAAAATAAGCGGTTTTTCGCGATAGGGGGGATCCGCGTCTCCCTGCTTCAAGGACAAAACGGCGCGAGGACTTTTATGACGCGTCGATATGTCCCGCGGCGATGCGAAAGGCCAGCTCTTGCTTCACGTCGAGGAGATCATCCTTTTTCAGTGTCAGTTTTTCCATTTCTGCCGGCAGCAGGACGCGCTTGCGGATTTCCTTATAGACCTGCCCGTCTTTCAAAACCTGCAACGTGACGTTGCGGTAGGCGTCGGCCACGCGAAATTTGAATTCGACCGGCTTGTCAAGCCGATCGGGATGCACGGTCTGCGGCAGGACGTAGCCGATGGTACGGTCGGCCGGCGCAGCCAGGATCGACCGGCTGTCGGCAAAGCCGTCGGTTAGATAGCGGGCGGCGGATTCCCCGGCCTGCGTCCCTTCGGCGCTCACAAAATCGACGAGATCGTGGACATGCAGTACGTTGCCGCAGGCAAAGATGCCGGGAACGGTCGTCTGCAGGGCTTCGTCCACCAGCGGTCCGCGGGTGCGGGGATGCAGAACAATGCCGGCCTCCTCGCTGAGATAGTTTTCGGGAACCAGGCCGACGGAGAGTAGGAGCGTATCAACCGCGAAGCTTCTCTCCGTACCGGGAATCGGCCGGCGGTTTTCATCAACTCGGGAAAGGACGATTTCGCGCAACCGTTCCTGTCCGCGAATATCCGTGACCGTATGCGATAAAAACAGCGGAATGTCGAAATCCTCGAGACATTGCTTGATGTTTCGCTGCAGCCCGTTGGAGTAGGGCATGAGTTCGGCTACGCCGAGGACCTGCGCGCCCTCTAGCGTCATGCGGCGGGCCATAATCAGGCCGATATCGCCGCTGCCGAGAATAAAGACGCGGCGTCCAGGCATAATGCCGTCCAGATTGAGGTATCGTTGAGCCGTTCCGGCGGTCCAGATACCGGCGGGGCGCGTGCCGGGGATGCCGATCGCGCCGCGGGGACGTTCGCGGCAGCCCATGGCGAGAATGACGGCGCGGGCCTTTACCTGCCGATAGCCGGTCTGCGGGCTGATATAGTCAAGCGTTTTGTCCGCGCGCAGATGAAGGACCAGAGCGCCTGTCACACAGCGGATCCCCAGCTCGTTGATTTGCCCTGTAAAGCGTTCGGCGTAAGAAGGGCCGGTCAGCTCCTCGCCGAAGGTATGCAGGCCGAAGCCGTTATGGATGCACTGCAGCAAAATCCCGCCGGGCTCGGCGTCGCGTTCGAGGATCAGGATGTCGCGGATGCCGCTTTTATAGGCGCCGATCGCTGCCGCCATGCCGGCGCTGCCGCCGCCGATAATCACTAAATCACAGGTATTCATTGACAGGCACCTCCTTTTTGCAGGCAATCGTCGGTCATATGCAGGAGCTCTTGCGGCGTAAGTCCCAGCTCGCGGCAGAGGATTTCCGTAATCAGGGGCTCACAGAAACCGCCCTGGCAGCGCCCCATGCCCGGCCGACAGCGTTTTTTGACGCCCTTTATGGTGCGCGCGCCGGCCGGCCGGTGAATCGCGTCGAGCACCTCGCCTTCGGTGATCTGCTCACAGCGGCAGACAATGTGGCCGAAGGCAGGGTTTTCGCGGATTTTTTCATTGTATTCGGCCGGGCTTACGTCCTTAAGAGAAAGGAAGGGCCGGCGGCGCTTGTAGTCGGTGCGGGGTACCAGGGAAAGCTTGGGAGCCAGCAGCGTATGTATGACGTATTCGGAGATCGCCGGAGCGGCGCTAAGGCCGGGCGATTCGATGGCCGCGACCAGGATAAAGCCCGGGACGTCGGCGGCCTCTTCGATCACGAAGTCATGGGTGTCGCCGGTGGGACGCAGGCCGGAAAAGTTGCGGATCACTTTGTGGAAGGGGAGATCCTTCGCGGTTTTGGAGACCTGCTCCCGCACGTAGGAAAGCGCCTGCGCGGTGTTGCCGACATCCTCCTTGTCGTCGATAAAGTCGGAGTTCGGACCGATTAAGAGATTGTTGTGGATGGTCGGAACGACCAGCACCCCTTTGCCCTTTTCGGAGGGAACCGGATAAATGACGCGCTGAAACAGCGGAGTTTCTTCGTGATCGATGACGAAATATTCGCCCTTGCGGGGCGTGATTGAAAAACGCCGTGTCGCGGGATCGGCCTGGGCAGGGGAAACCATGGCGTAGATTTGATCGGCGTATACGCCGGCCGCGTCGATCACGTAACGGGCGTCAAAGGTGTGCGTCTGTCCGTCGGGCGTGCGTGCGGTCACGCGGAAGCGGGATTTTTGCGGGCAGTCATTGTCGCCGGCGGGAGGGAGTGTTTCAATGGATTCTACCCGATGAGAAAGAAACAGGTCGCTTTGGTTCAGCACCGCTTCCTCCGCCAGTGCGATCGCGACCTCCCAGGGGGTGATAATTCCGGTGCTGGAAAGCTCCAGCGCCTCTGTGACCGAATCGGCGAGATGCGGCTCCAGGGCCAGCGCTTCCTCGCGGTTTAAGCGGCGTACCGGTACATTGCGATCGAGGGCCTGCCTCTGCAGGATGTCCAGGTTCGCCTCCTCCTCGGGGGAAGCGGCGACGACGAGAGCCGAGCAGCGTTTAAAGGCCACGCCGAGCTCGCGGCAGATGTCCTCGTACAGCTCATTGCCCCGGACGTTGAAGCGGGCCTTGAAAGTGCCGGGCTTGGGGTCGTGACCGGAATGGACGATGGCGCTGTTGGCCATCGTGGCGCCGCAGGCGATGTCGTCCTCTTTGTCTAAGAGGGCGATCCGCAGGTCGTAGCGGGCCAGGTCACGGGCCAGGAACGTGCCGGTGATGCCGGCACCGATGATTAAAATATCGTACATGGTGTTTTCCTTCCTTGGTTGTGAGGGGCTGTGCTTTCAGGGCCTAATGGCGCACAACCCATCGGTTTGGAGCAAGGCCGGCAGTGCAGCTTACTTTTGCTTTGCTCCGGCTCGCTTGCGGGCTTTGCCAACACGCAAAAAAGCAATGGAAATGAAATGTAATTCATACCATTGCTCTTTGTCTCTTGCGGTTTATTAACTTGAGACAACTATAACACAGATTTTAGAATCGGTCAATTCATTCTTTATAGATTTTCAGCCTCTTATCGTATTTCCCGTCGTTCGGTAATGCGGCTGCGCCATTATACGTTACGCTTTATCATCGTTGCACAACGCTTCATACTTCTTTGTTAATTCTTGGTACTCTTCCAATGTGTTGCATTCTTTTAAATCGTTTAAAATACGAATCCTCTCAAGCTTACGTGCCAAGCTTTCAACATCGCCTGAGCCAT
>CANSWW010000191.1 GCA_947650845.1 uncultured Lachnospiraceae bacterium | reverse complement strand
CCATCTTGTATGTGTAACGGAAATTTCCATTTTGATATGTTTTCTTTTTTGCTTTTCTCCCGGATCAGGAGCCCTGATTGTTCCATCTGGGAAACAACCTCCGAGATTGTGGAGCGCTTGGCAAAACGCATGTCAACGAGCTCCTGCTGGGAGCAGCCGTCATGGTCCAGCAGAAAATGCAGATATCCCATCTGGTTCGGCGTGGGAAGAATGTCTTTCAGATAGGCGAATCGGCGGACGTAAAAGGTACGGATGATATCGGCAAAGCGATTAAACAGCTGATAACGAAAGGTTTGCATGAAACGTCTCCTTAAAAAAACAATATGCCTGTGTTCTACGGCGAATTTTTATAATTTCCTGTCAAGCATAGCATGACGCCTCTCGGAAATCAATTATTTTCAGCAGATTTTTACGGAGCTTTTCCTTAAATCCCTTGATCTTTCTACAGACAAAAGCAGCGCGCCAAAAAGAAGGCGCGCTGCCGGTTCCGATTCTTTCACGCAATACCGCGCCCGTTCTTACAGCCCGGCATCCTCTACCTCAAACACAAGCGCCGAAGCAAGCGGCGAAACCGTGCCGTCCTCCGTCACCGCCCTGGCCTCCAGCTTATAACTGCCGGCTTTTTCCGGCGTAAAGCCAAAATACCAGTATACCCAGCGTTCCGAGGTCGCGCCCTCGGTCGCATAGGAGGTCCATGTCTCTCCCCCGTCTAAGGAGAACTCCACCGCCCTCACCGCGCTGCCGCAGTCGTCGGCATAGCCTTCAAACACGATCTCCCGGCCAGCCGGAAATACCGTATCCTCCACATAGTTCATAATACTGATCTTGCTTTCATAGCCTTCCCCGGCCCCGGATACCTCCGGCAAAGCCGCTTCGGCTGTGACCTCGATTTCCACCACGTCTCTCGTAAAATAGCGGGCAACCGTATCCGGCATCCACAGCTGCGTGGACTGGCCCTCCGGCAGCTGCCGCCCGTTGATCTTATAGACAATCAGGGCGTCCTTTTCCAACGCGTAGGCCAGCGGAAGGGCCTCTCCGTATCCGTCCGATCCTCTTACGGTGACCGTATTCGCCCCCTCCTGCAGCTCAGCCAGCTCCAAAACCGACTTCAGCGGAACTCCGGTAACCATGGCGTTTACGACCATCTCGCTGGTCGCGCAGGAGCAGGCGACCGTTTTCTGCTCCGCTTTTTCCTCCAAATCCCGCAGCGATACGCTGTAAGAATGCTTCATGCTTCCGGATACGTTGATATAGTGATCTCCGATTTCCCGGTTTTCATCAAACGCAAACGCCGGCTTCGCGCAGACGCCGGTGATTGCCGTGCCATAAAGATTGAATACGGCGTCCGCCGGGGACAATACATTCTGGTCAAAAGAAAAGCTTCCTTCCACATTTGGAACCGATACATAATCTCTGTCCGCCCTGCCCGCAATCTGCTCCAGCTGATAGCCGTTCAGGCAGGGGGATTCGCTTGCAGCCGCCTCCGGCTGCCCTACGGACCGATCCGCCTCCAGCTGCTCCACGGACCGATCTGCCTCCGGCGCGGGCTGCAAAGCAGGAGCCGCCTCCGCCGCACAGCCGGACAGGAGCAAGAGCGTCCCTGTCATTCCGGACAATGCCTGTTTCTTTATCTTTTTCATTCGTTCTCCCTCCTCGCTCATTGTGCGTTGACCATGATGGTAGACGGCGTCTCGGATACCAGGCCGCTCTCCGTAACCGCCCGGACCTTCAGCACATACGCGCCGGGCTCCTCCGGCGTAAAGGTAAAGTGCCAGTACACCCAGGTCCCCACCTGAGCGCCGGTGGTTGCAAAGGTTTTCCAAGTCTCTCCGCCATCCATAGAAAACTCTACGGCCGTAATCGGATCGTCATAGGCGTCGGCGAAGCCCTCAAAGGTATAAGGCCGGCCGGCCTCGATGATCTGCCCGTCCTTCGTATAGAAAATCGACGCGTTGGGCTTATTAAAGAAGCGGCCCTCCTCCTCGCGCACCCAGCCCACATAGGTATACAGCTCCTCCACCGGCTCGTCGCTCACTACCAGGCGGCTCACCTGCTTGGCAAAGTTCGGCGCGCCCATGCCGGGCATCCATGACTGCACCGGATAGCCCTGGTATATTTTCAACCGCTCGCCATTGATTTCATAGACCAGCAGGCCGTCATGCTCCGCCAGCCACTCCAGCGTAGTCGGATAGCTGCAGACGCCGTCGGCCGGTTCCGTATACACTTCGATGGCGCCGTCCTGTACGCCCGCCTTTTCTAACAGGGCGCTAACCGGGATTCCGGTGACCTCGCAGGTCGAAATCAAGCCGCCGGTGCAGGGATCCAGGGTACAATGCATGCTCAGAACCCGCGTTTGTGAAGGCATCGTCTCAATCATTTCTCCCAATGTGATCGTATAGGGATTGTCCACCAGGCCCTCTACGCGAATCTCCCAATCCTCAAACGGAAAATCCTCTTCCTTCAAATCGTTGACATAGTCGTCATACACCATATAATCGGTAAAGCCGCTGATCCAGTTGAGGGAGAACATGTGCTCCGGATCGGTCTGCGTCGTCTGGTCAAACGCAAACTCACCCTCATAGGATTCCGCGTCCAGATCCACGATTCCGCGCAGCACGTTATACTTCTCCACATCCCACAGCTTCATCTCCCCTGTCGACTCATTCATATCGTGGCAGGACAGGCAGTCGCCGCCCATAGCGGTAAAGGCTTCGTTCTTATGCAGCCCATGGACGAGCGAGCCGAACTTGTAATACTCCGGCACATAACCAGGCGAGTACGTGTGGCAGCTGATGCAGTGCACCACCGTCACATCCACGTCGCCCTCAAACCGAATGTCCATATGCCCCATCGGCAGACCATTCAGCACATCGCGCAGACTGTCATGGCAGGCCGCGCAGCCCCTCTCATCCGCCTTCAGCACGTAGGTGTTGAAAATCCCGTCATCCGACGGCGTCCTCTGCACCTGCACGCCGCTGTCCAGCGTCTTTACCTCCGGCGCGTACGCAAGCTGGTTTTCCGCCATCGCCGCCGCCAGATCCTGCGCCACATGATACGGGTCGTATTCTCCCGTTTCCCCGGTTTCAACGGCGGTCGTCTCCTCCGCAGCCGCCGTTTCCTCCGCAGCTGTCTGCGCCGCAGCCGTCGTCTCCTCTCCGGCTGTCTGCGCCGCGGCTGTCGTCTCTGTCGCGGTTCCCTCTGCCGCGGTTTCCCCGGCCGTCTCTCCCGCCGTCTCCGCCGCCGTGCCGGAACCGGCCGGCTGCGTCGCCTGTGCGGGACTGCCGCACGCCGCCAAAAGCATCGCGCCCGCTAATAACAGCGCCGCCGCCATGTCATGTTTTCTCATGTTTTCTCCTCCTCTCGCAGCTAATGTAGAATAACATAAGTATACCCGACAAAAGCTTTGCCGGGTATGTTCAAATCGTTCCTTTTTCCTCTCTTTTTACACAAAATTGCGGCCTATGGCAATCCGCATCCGCAGCAGCATATTTCTTCCGCTGTAATGAAACGCCGGCGTATCCGCTATCACCTCGCCATAGTAATCTCCTGCCGCCTCCAAGCCCCTGCGCGCCAGCTCCTCCCTGAGCTCGCCCATTTTTTCCGATTCCCTCCAGTCGCCGTTTTCCGCAAACAGCCTTTCCATATACAGGCACAGAGACTCTCCCTCCGGGATTTCCCCGGTCCGCATAAAATCGTCCTCGTAGTAAAAATCCTCCGGCGCCTTCACAAAGGCCCCCGTGGCCAAAAAATTTCCCCGGCGGAAATTTTCTCTGCTCACAATTCCTCCGACGTTTCCAAACAACGACAGCGGAATCTCTCTCTCGCACATCTGCCGCTTCACATAACGCAGACAATATTCCCAGACGCGGATATCGTCGCAGGGCAGGCCCCCGGCATACTCGGGCGCTTTGTCCAGCAAAAACATCAGAATACGCTGGCGCGGCAATTTCTCAATCCGGATGCTCTCCTCCTCGGGCTTTTCCCGAATCCGCCTGCAGGTGTCCGCATAGCTCTTTGCCATATCCCGGGCCAGCGCCATTCTTCTCATTTCCTGTTCCAGCCTGTCCGCATACCCATCCATAAACCGCTCCAGCGCGTTCGCGTCGGGCAGCGCCAAAACCTCCCGAATCTCGCCGATCCCTAAGCCCATTGTCCGCATCTGCTGGATCATATCCAGACGCGCCGACTGGAAAATCGAATAATAGCGGTAGCCGCTGCTCTCGTCCACATACTCGGGAACCAGCAAGCCTTCTTTATGATAAATCCGCAGCGCCTTTTCCGAAATCCCGTTCAGCCGCGCCATCTGTCCCGTTGTCAACCTGTCTTTCATCGCGCACCCTCCTGCTGCTATTATAGCCGTCCGCAAATTCTTTGTCAAACGCTTGACTCTGTCCCTGGGGCAGACAGTAAAATAGGACTGTCGCTGGTTTCTCTCGTACAAAGGAGGCATTTTCTATGTCAAAAACATTCACCGCTTCTTCGCCGATCATCATCGGCAAGGCCTGCTCCCTCTCGGGAGACGATTCGGATTCCTACCGTCTCTGCTATGTGCTGGAGGGCGCCGCGGCCTTTCACACCCCGGACGGCCCCCTTCTCTTATTTGCCAACGACGCCGTCCTGTTTTGTCCGCAGCCCGCCGTACCGGCCCCCCAGACGGAGCCGGGCGCTCAGATCTGCTCCCTCATGATCCAGCCGGATGTTCTCCACTATACTGCTCTGCCGTTTTTAACTGCGTTCCCGTTATTCCTCCAATTCTGCACGCACGAGAACGCCGCCAGAACGTCCAATACGTATCTGCATTTTGTTCATGGCAGCGCTTCGCTGCGGCTGCAGATCCTGCAGATGGAAGCCGAGGCCGGCCGCCGCAGCTCTTCCGACCCCTGCGCGTCGGCTTTGCTGGCTTTGCATTTGACGGAGCTCCTCTTACTGTTCATGAAAAATTATCAGGTGAAAACCACCATTACCGAATATCCCGGCTCCGCCTTACTGAGCCGGATTATCGAGTACATAACAAAAAACTACCCTACGGCCTCTCTCCGAGAGGCCGCAAGGCAGCTTCATTACCATCCAAATACGATTTCCGCCGCCGTCCGCAACGGCTTGGGCAAAAGCTTTACGGAGGCCGTGCAGCAGGTCCGCATGCGTCATGCCGTCGCCCTGCTCCTGCAAAAGGATCAGCCGGTCGAGGAAATCGCGCGTCTGTGCGGCTATCCCAGCGTCGGCAATTTTTACCGGATCTTCCACAAAACCTATGGGAAGTCCCCAAAAGAATATGTCCTGTCCCTGCAAGAGGATATGGGCGGCCTTCGGGCCTGAGAGGACGCTATCCCTCCCGATAAACAGTAAATGGCTGCTTCGGCCCGGATCACCGTATTGTGATCTGCATACGGTGTTATATTGCTTCTTTGCGGACAACGGCCTGGCTGGCGGAATGCCCATATCGCTCATTTACATCTCATTGCCCGGAAATTGCGGGATTCCGGCAAGTCCCCGCTGCAAGTCCTCATCCGTAGGAATATAGTCCCGCATCTCTCCGTTATTGTATTTCTCATAGGCCACCATGTCAAAGTAGCCGGTTCCGGTCAGACCGAACACGATCGTTTTTTCTTCCCCATAGT
>CANSWW010000190.1 GCA_947650845.1 uncultured Lachnospiraceae bacterium | reverse complement strand
ATTCAGAAACATGGATTACACTGAAGGCAAAGGATTTGCAAGGAGAACATACTGTGTTTGGTTACATTATCGTCAACAAACAGGAGCTGAAATTCAAGGAATTCGATCTTTACCGCAGCTATTACTGCGGGCTTTGTCAGGTGCTGAAAGAAAAGTACGGAAAGCCCGGCCAGATGACGCTTACCTACGATTTGACGTTTTTAATCCTGCTTTTGACCGATCTCTATCAAAAGGAACCCGAGCTGTCCTTCTGCCGCTGCCTGGCGCATCCCTTTGAAAAGCATCCGGCCCGCATCAGCCCTTTTACGGCCTATGCCGCCGATATGAACCTTCTGCTCTCCTATTATCAGTGTCTGGACGACTGGAGCGACGATAAAAAGGTCTCCAAAAAAGCGGCTTCTCTGCTCCTTAAGCGCCACTTCGACCGTATAAGCAGGCAATATCCGGAGAAAGCCGCCGTGATCGAACAGGCGCTTGTGCAGCTGCATACCTTTGAAGCGAATCAGACCGGTGATATCGATTCCGCCGCCGGCTGCACCGGTCTAATCATGGCTGAGATCTTTGCCCTCCATGCCGATGAATGGGAGGAAGAGCTTCGGCAGATGGGATTTTATATGGGCAAATTTATTTACCTGATGGATGCCTATGAAGATCTCGAGGAGGACGCGAAATCCGGCGGCTACAATCCGCTTTTGCCGCTTCGGGAAAACGACGGTTTTGAAGATCAGTGCCGGCAGATCCTTACGATGATGCTTGCGCAGGCCTGCCAAGCGTTCGAGCGGCTCCCGCTCGCCGACCATGTGACCATCCTGCGCAATATCCTCTATTCCGGTATCTGGTGTCGCTATGAGCTGACAAACCAAAAGAGAAAGGACAGCCAAAATCATGTATGATCCTTACAAAGTCCTCGGCGTATCCCGCGACGCTTCGGAGGACGAAATCAAAAAAGCCTACCGCGCCTTGAGCCGGCGCTATCATCCGGACGCCAATCAGAATAATCCCAACCAGGCGGCCGCCGAGGAAAAATTCAAGGAGATCCAGGCGGCCTATCAGCAGATTATGAAGGAGCGGGAGGGCGGCTCCCAGGGGTACGATTCGCAGGGCGCTTACGGCTCCGGCGGCGGGTTCGGCGGGTATGGCGGCTTTGGCGGCTTCGGCGGTCCCTATGGCAGCGGACAGCGCCGGCAGCAGAATGCCGGCGACGAGCACAGCTCCCATATGGCGGCGGCGGCCAATTATATCCGCAGCGGCCATTACAAAGAAGCGCTCAATGTCCTGAACAGTATCCATGACCGCACCGCGCAGTGGTACTATTACAGCGCAATCGCCAACTCCGGGATCGGCAACAATGTGGCTGCCCTGGACTACGCCAGGCAGGCTGTCTCTATGAGTCCCAACAACACGGAATACCGGATGCTTTTGAGTCAGCTGGAAAGCGGCGGCAGCTGGTACCGTGCCAGAAGCAGCATGTACGGTTCCCCCATCAATATGGGCGACAACATGTGCCTGAAGCTTTTACTGGTGAATCTGATGTGCAACATGTGCTGCGGGGGAGGCGGTATGTTCTGCGGCGGGACGCCTTATATGCGCTATTAAAAGAAAACTTTCCCGTGCCATAAAAAGCGGGACCGCTTAGGTCCCGCTTCTCCGTTT
Source organism: uncultured Lachnospiraceae bacterium (assembly GCA_947650845.1). GTDB lineage: Bacteria > Bacillota > Clostridia > Lachnospirales > Lachnospiraceae > RGIG7193. Next base: position 3,966 of record CANSWW010000190.1, on the reverse strand, counting down.
TTATCGGCAAATTTTTTTCGTTTTTTCCTGAATCCAGTCCGCCAAATCTTTGTACACAGTCTGCCGGTCCGTCTCATTGAGAATCTCGTGGCGATCATTGGCATACAGCTTCAGCCGCACATCGTCAAAGCCCTTTTCCCGGTACTTCCCATACAGGCTCTTCGGTCCCGCTCCCCAGCTTCCCACCGGATCGCGGTCGCCGGATACGATCAGGATCGGCAGCGTCTGAGGAATCCGCTCCAGATGAACCATCTTCGTATCGTATTCGATGATTTCAAAGAAATCATGATACGCGGAAACCGTGAAAATAAAGGAGTTGTATTTATTCTTTCGGTACGCGTCCACGATCGCTTCGTCCTTGGTCAGCCAGTCCACGGGCGTGCGCGGATGTTCAATCCCCTTTAAGTAGCCCTGAAAGACCAGATTGGCCAACTTCTCACTGCGATAGCGCGGACCCTTACGCCACATCAGGAAGCCGGCCATCGCTTTGCCGGCCTTGGCCAGTGTGAGCGGGAAGTCGCCGGTCCCCATGATGATCGCCCCGTCCACCTGGCTTCCGTAATACGTCAGATATTTACGCAGGCAGAAGGAGCCCATGCTATGCCCCATAATAAAGTGCGGGACGGCCGGAAAGCGGCGTTTCATCTCCTCGGTCAGCTGGTACATATCTTCAATAATCAGCTGCTCCCCGCCTTCCCCGGCAAAGTAGCCCAAATCTTCATCGCGCCCGGCTGTCCCGCCATGCCCCAAATGGTCATGGCCGATGACCGCGATCCCCAGCCCGCACAGGTACGAGGCAAAATCGTGATAGCGATCGATAAACTCAACCATTCCATGGACAATCTGCAGCGCCGCCCGAATCTCCCCTTCCGGGCTCCAGCAGATTGCGTGCAGGGTATGCATCTGATCCTTTGACGGAATGCCAAATTCTTCTTTCTTCATATAGCTTCTCCTTATAAATAAGACCCCTGCCATGTATTTCCTGAAACGTTTATACCGGATATGCCTTATTCTCCGTATCCGCTACCGTCAAATCGACCTTCTTCTGCTGTGCCTCCCGGTACTTGAAGAAGTCCACCGCTACCTTCGGGAACAGCGCGTAGGTGAGCACATCCTCATCCTGCTGCTTCCACTGGCTGATCTCCGCCTCCAGCTTGTCAAGCTCCGGCGGAATCAGGTCGGCCGGACGGCAGGTAAGCGGCTCCTTGTCGCCGATTACCTTCTTTTGCAGCTCGGCGTTGAAGGGCTTGATCGTCGCGCCGTATTCGCCGGAAAGAACCGCCTTTGTCTCCTTGGTGACCATCTTATAGCGTTCCCCCATCAGCACATTAAATACGGCCTGCGTGCCCACAATCTGCGAAGAAGGCGTAACAAGCGGCGGCTCGCCTAAGTCCTTGCGTACGCGCGGCACCTCCTCCAGCACGTCGTAGTAGCGATTCTCCGCATGCTGTTCCTTTAGCTGGCTCGTCAGGTTTGAAAGCATGCCGCCCGGAACCTGATACAGAAGCGTCTTGATATTGACGCCCAGGTTCTTGGGGTTTAAGAGGCCGGAAGCAATGGCATCCTCGCGGATCGGCCGGAAATAATCGGCGATCTCTGCCAGCTGATTCTGGTCAAGGCCCGTATCGTACGGCGCATCCTTAAAGGTCTCCACCATCACCTCCGTCGCCGGCTGGGACGTCCCCAGGGCAAACGGCGACATCGCCGTATCAATGACATCGACACCGGCTTCCACTGCCTTTAAGTACGTCATCGAGGCAACGCCCGACGTATAGTGGGTATGCAGCTGAATCGGCAGATCCGTGCCTGCCTTCAGCGCCTCCACCAGCTCCGTGGCCTTGTACGGAAGCAGCAGGCCCGCCATATCCTTGATGCAGATCGAATGCGCGCCCATATCCTCGATCTTCTTGGCCGTCTCTTTCCAGTAATCCAGCGTATAGGCGTCGCCAATCGTATAGGACAGCGCTACCTGCGCGTGGCCCTTCTCCTTGATCGCGGCGTTGACCGCGCATTTTAAGTTGCGCAGATCGTTGAAGCAGTCAAAGATGCGGATAATATCAATGCCGTTGGCAATGGATTTCTGCACGAAATACTCCACCACATCGTCCGCGTAAGGACGGTAGCCGAGGATATTCTGGCCGCGGAACAGCATCTGCAGCTTGGTGTTCTTAAATCCGTCGCGGAACTTGCGCAGACGATCCCAGGGATCCTCCTTGAGGAAACGCAGGGACGCGTCAAAGGTCGCGCCGCCCCAGCACTCTACGGAATGATAGCCGATCTTGTCCATCTTCTCCACAATGGGCAGCATCTGCTCGGTGGTCATGCGGGTCGCGATCAGCGACTGATGCGCGTCACGCAGAATGGTTTCGGTTATTTTTACAGGTTTTTTCTTACTTTCACTCATAGCTTCCTCCTATTTCACTCCGAACATGGCCATAAAGACGCCGGCCGCTACCGCCGTGCCGATGACGCCGGCCACGTTGGGGCCCATGGCATGCATCAGCAGGAAATTGGTCGGATCCTCGTCGGCTCCTACCTTCTGAGATACGCGCGCCGCCATGGGTACGGCCGATACGCCGGCCGAACCGATCAGCGGGTTGATCTTTCCGTGGGTCAGCTTGCACAAAAGCTTGCCGAACAATACGCCGGCCGCCGTGCCAAAGGCAAAGGCGACAAGGCCCAGGCCCACGATCTTGATCGTCGTCCAGTTTAAGAAGGCTTCCGCGCTGGTCGTCGCGCCGACCGAGGTGCCCAGCAAGATGACTACGATGTACATCAGCGCGTTGCTGGCCGTATCGGTCAGCTGGCGCACCACGCCGGACTCTTTAAAGAGGTTCCCTAGCATCAGCATGCCGACCAGAGGCGTCGTCGAGGGCAGGATCGAGCAGACCACGATCGTTACGACAATCGGGAACAGGATGCGCTCGGTCTTGGATACCGGACGCAGCTGGCCCATCTTAATCGAGCGTTCCTCTTTTGAGGTCAGCGCCCGCATGATCGGCGGCTGGATAATCGGTACCAGCGACATATAAGAATAGGCCGCCACGGCGATCGGGCCCAGGATATCCTGCTGCCCCAGCCGGTTGGCCAGATAAATCGAGGTCGGGCCGTCCGCACCGCCGATGATTGCGATCGCCGCGGCCGCCATGTCGTTGAAGCCTAAGCCCATCGCGCCTAAGTACGCGGCAAAAATACCAAACTGTGCCGCCGCTCCCAAGAGGAAGCTGATCGGGTTGGCAATCAGCGGACCGAAGTCGGTCTGCGCGCCTACCCCCAGGAAAATCAGGCAGGGAAGGATCGCCCATTCATCCAGCTTGAAGAAGTAGTTGAGCAGGCCGCCCTCCTCCATAATCGGCGGATAGATATTCACCAACAGCATGCCGAAGGAAATCGGAACCAGCAAAAGCGGCTCGTATCCCTTCTTTACCGCCAGGAACAGGAAAAAGCACGCCACGCCGATCATCGCCACGTTTCCTATGTTCAGGCTGGCAAAGGCGGTCTGTCCCAACAGGTTGGACAGAGTCGAAAAGATATAATCCATAAGGCGCCTCCCGTCAGTCCAGGGTAGCCATAACCTGGCCCGCGTCTACGTTCTGGCCTTCCGCCACATCGATGCTCACAACCGTGCCGTCCTTCGGCGCCACGACCGGGATCTCCATCTTCATCGCCTCCAGGATAATGACGGTCTCTCCCGCTTTCATCGCCTGGCCTACCTTGGCTTCGATCTTGTAAACCTTACCGGCCGCGCCGGCTTCTACCTTAACGCTGCCGGCGCCGCCCGCGGCCGGAGCCGAAACGACCGGAGCCGGGGATGCGGCCGCCGTCGGAGCCGGAGCCGCGCTCCTTGCCGCCGGCGCCGCGTTCGCGCCCTTTTCCTCTACCGTCACGTCATAAGCGACACCATTTACCGTAATCGTATAATTTTTCATCGATCTTCTTCCTCTCTTCTATATAGTCCGTATTGCA
>CANSWW010000189.1 GCA_947650845.1 uncultured Lachnospiraceae bacterium | reverse complement strand
GAATTAACGCTGCCTCCCAGCAGATCCGTAAATACCAGAACCTCATCCTCCTTCGGTATTTTGGCAAAATATTGTTCGATTTGGCTTTCGATCGGCGTATCGTCTACATATCCGCAAATATATGTAACATGTTTCAGATCCGCGCAAAACATCTGTAACGTATCGTACACTCCCATTGCCATACGCCCATGGCTGGCTAATACAATTTTTATCATTTTTATTTTTTTCTCCTTGCTTCTTTAGCTATTTTCAATATACAGGCTGCCGGGCCTGAAGTAAATATGAATATTTTCCACAAATAAGGGTAAAATATTCCGCGCCTTTTGAAAATTTTCCACATTACCAGGGACAATACTACAAGCAGAGAAGATTGCTCAACGCAAAAACAGCGGGCCGCCCATAGCGATCCGCTGTTTTTGATCCTTATCCTTTTTAGTTGATCCGGCCGGGCATTTTGACGCCCCTCCGCCTATTGATAACGGTATTTTTCTTCCTGCGCCTTACGTTTTGCACGCGCCTTTTCCTTACGCTTCAAAACCATACTGCTGAATACGATGCTGATCTGATACAATACCAGCATAGGAATCGCCACCATGACCTGCGACACCACATCCGGCGGCGTGATGATCGCCGCGATAATAAATATCAGCACAATCACCACCCGGCGGCTTTTCTGCAGCCACGAAGGTTTTAATACGCCCAGCTGCGTCAGCAGGATCGTCAGCACCGGCATCTCAAAAACCAGGCCCAGCATGCTCATAACCGACAAAACCAGTCCGAGGTATTTTTCAATCGAAATCTGCGCCACCACGTCCGCGTTCCCGTTAATCGTGTAGAAGAAATTCAGCATAAACGGCAGCATAATCGTAAAGGCAAACGCCACGCCCACGCAGAAGAAAACCAGGCCCAGCAAAAGCACTGCCATGATAAAGCTCTTCTCTGAATTCTTCAGTCCCGGACTCGCAAACGCCAGGAACTCATACATAATCACCGGCATGGTCAGGGCAACCGCTCCCATCAGCGCTACCCTCATGTACTGCAGAAACGGCTCCGACGGTGAAATATATACAAACTCGAACAAGCCGTTGGAGGGAATCTTCAGGACATCCACCACCGGGGCGGCGTAGGTTAAGCACAGGATCATGGCAAGCACAAAGACGACAACAATCACGATCAGCCGATTACGGAATTCGCGGATATGATCCACGACGCCCATCACGGCCTCTTCATTTTCAGCCTTCTGTTGTTTTTTCTTCTTTGACACTGTCTGCTCTCCCAGCTAAGGCTTACGCCTCCGTCTTATCTGCGTCCGTATTCTCTGCCTCTTCCTCATCTCCCTTTAAGCCGTTCTTAAAGCCGCGGATCGTATCGCCAAAGGTCTGCCCCAGCTTCGGCAGGAACTTAGGCCCAAACAACACCACGATAATCACGACAACAACCAGGATCTCCCATGTACCCGGTCTGCCAATCGACATCGAAACCGCATTCAAATCCATCATACCATGTATCCTCTCTTTCTTATTGCTATCCTTTTGTTCTTTCTATGCATATCCGCCTGGCGGTATGCCGCCGGTACGGCTTATGTCAAATCCGCTTCAAAAGCCTCATGCCTGCTGCTCCGGCTCACTCGCCGCGGCCGTCTCGGCCTGTGCCGCCGGCGTCCCGGCTATCGGCGCTTCGTCCGTTTTTACATTTTCGGCCTCTGCCCCCATGACGGCCTTGGCCTTTATGGCTTCCGGCTCCGCCTCTTCGGAAGCTTCCGCCCTTACAGGCTCCGCCTTTTCGGTCACCTCTGCTTTGACCGGCTCTGCTTCCGCTTCCTCGACTGCTTCCGTTTCTACGGGCTCTGCCTTTCCGGCTTCCGCCCCGTCCTCTTCGCCACCGGGTTTGGCTTCCGCCTCGTCACCGGCATTTGCTTCTGCCGCCTCCGGCCCTTCTCCGGCCGCCGCGTCTGCTTCGGCGCCATCCTCCAGCCCTTCGCCGGCCTTCGCTTCCGCTTCCTCCGCCGCCTCGCTCACTGCCTTCTTAAGAGGCTTGGCCGTCACCTTCATTGCGTCGGTCACCGCCTTGGCCGCCTCGTCCAAAGGAGCCTTGATCTCCGCCAGCGGGTCGGTCAAATCCTTAAAAGGCTCTGCCAGGTCCTTGCTTACCTCCTGCAGCGGCTGCACCACCTCGCTGATCGGCTCCGCCACGTTTTCCTTGATCTCCGTTGCCAGCTTTCCCGAATACTGCTTGAACATCCCAAGGGCTTCTCCCAGCTTCTTGGCATATACCGGCGTCTTTTCCGGCCCCAGCACCAGAATGGCGAGGACGATAATCAGGATGATTTCTCCCCAGCCCATGCTCCAACATGCTATCATCGAGCGCTTCTCCCTTCTTTTTTCCGTCGGACAGCCTTTGTAAAAGGCCGTCTTACATTTTATCAGATTCTGTCCGGCCTTGCAAGACGTTTCTGTTAAGACGCCGCTTAAAATTTTTGGCAGCTCACAAAGACAGCGCCTTTGCAAGCAAAACATCCTCCGTACATTCTGCCGGCGTCCAAGGCACATAGACATCCACCGGGACCCCCTGGCCGCTCAGCCCCCGCCCCTCCATGGCCGCCTTTGTCTTGCTCATCGGATAGGAAAACGTAAAACGCCCGTCATACAAAATCGAAACCGGGTTGCAGTAATCGATATTCCCCATTGTCGGACGGCCCAGGACCGTCACCCGCGGGGATTTCGCGCACAGGCGGATAAAGGTCTCGCCGGCATACTCGCACCAGGTATCGCTGAGGATCACGATCTTCTCAAAAGCCCCCCGGCCTCCGACCGCCGTACCGTCGGCCGCCAGCTCTTCATCCGGCTCCCAAAGCATCCCCTGCCCGCTCTTTTCCTTCAGCTCCCGGATCATCGTTTTTACCAGCTTCTTTCCTGCCGCATCGGCCTTTGGCAGGTAGTTTTCCAGCATCTGGGCCTTGCGCCGGCAGTTATTCTCCGTATAATTCGTATACAGCCCCTCATCCTCATACAAATCCCGCAAAAGCGCCGGCTCCGGGAACACATAATCCAATAGCGGCACAAACGCCGCTTCCGTCCCGCCCGCGTTATGGCGAAGGTCAAGGATCAGGCGGCTGCAGCGCGCCAGCGATTTTTCCTTGGCCTTTATCAGCTTCTTTACCGCCTCCCCGTCCGCAAAATGCGGCAGGTCCAGATACAGGGTATTCTTGCCGATCAGCCGGCCGCCAAGCCGCGGCAGCTTAGCCGGCATGGGATAGCGCTTCAGCGTTACATTCTCATCCGTACCGTCCGTATGCTTAACCAGGCAGCGCCCGGTCATCTTCAGGATCGGGTTCCAGCGCTCGCGCTCCTCAAGGTCCGCCCCCAGGATATTCTTCTTAAACCGCTTCCGGCAAAGCGCCGGCGGCATCCCGTTCAGCGTAATCAGCTGGTCGCCCGGTCGCAGCCTCGTCTCCTGCGCCGCCCGGGACACATACAGGCGCCCCCCGAAACTGCGCACGTCAAACCCGCGGCTCCCGGCCTGGTAACGCCCGCCGTCCGCCAGCCAAAACGACAGGTTCCGGTCCTGCAATACCGCCAGGTACTGGCTCACCAGCTGCAAAAAGGCCAGGTCGTCAAGCTGCCCCTTCTGGTGCGCCATCGTGCAGGCCGTTGAAAAATAGAACGGGTCGTGCCGCCCCTTCTTTTCCGCAAAGCCCGCATAATCGTGCTGTACATTGGAAGTGATATCCCGAAAAATCACATCGTATCGCAAGTATCTCTCCTCCCCATGTTATCATTTCTCCCAAAAGGCACGGACGCCCCGGAAGTATTGTCAAAATTATACCATCTGCCGCCCGGTTTGGCAAGGAAATCTCCCCGATAGGCAAAAAAAGCGCGGCCGATGGCCCCCCTTACTGCCCCCAGCAAAGGCTCGCATTCTCCACACACCGGTCGCGCAGCATCAGGTCGCTTAAACAGGCGGAGGGGGATTTCCCTTCAAACAGTACGGCATTGATATTCTCGATAATCGGCATGGCCACCTGATAGCGCCTGGCAAGCGCGAGCCCGGCTTTGGCCGCATAGACGCCTTCCACGACCATATTGACTTCGCGCATGGCTTCGCCGGCCGTGGCTCCGCGGCCGATCAGGATGCCGGCGCGGCGGTTGCGGCTGTGCATGCTGGCGCAGGTCACGACCAGGTCGCCGATGCCGGAAAGGCCGTAGAGCGTCTCCGTGCGTGCGCCCATGGCGACGGCCAGGCGGGTGATTTCGGCCATCCCGCGGGTAATGAGGGCCGCCTTTGTATTATCGCCGTAGCCGAGCCCGTCGGCGATCCCGGCGGCCAGCGCGATTACGTTTTTCAGCGCGCCGCCGATCTCGATCCCCAGGACGTCGGGGTTGGTATAGACGCGGAAGGAGTCGCACATGAAGATGTTCTGCACGGTTTCCGCGGTCTTTTGGCTTTTTGCCCCGGTCACGCAGGTGGTGGGGATTCCCCGGCCGACCTCTTCCGCGTGGCTGGGGCCTGAAAGGACGGCGGCCTGCGCCTGCGGCAGCTCTTCTTCGATCTGCTGGCTAAGCGTCTTTAGTGTGCTTTCTTCGATGCCTTTGGCGACGTTGACGACAATCTGGCCTTTTTGTACGTAGGGCGCCATCGCATGTGCCAGGGGACGGATGTGCACCGAGGAAGCGGCCAGGACAAGCAGGGACGGAGCGGCGGAGGGCTGTCCGGTGCAGGCCAGGCAGAGGTCGTTTGTCACTTTGATTTCCGGGGGCAGCGTCACTTCGGGCAGCGAGGGGATGCGCCGTTCTTTTTGCAGGCGCTGCGCTTTTTCGGCGGTTGAGGAGCGCAGGGTTACCTGATGGCCGTTTTTTTGCAATAAGACGGCGAGGGCGACGCCGTAGGCGCCGGCGCCAAATACGCTTACGTTTGCCATGCTATGCCTCCTTTTCCCGGCGGGCGCCGAGCTTGTTTTCATTTCCGTGGAGCAGGCGGCCGATGTTGGCCCGGTGCCGCCAGTAGGCGAGGGCGACGATGCAGGCCATAACGGCCGTAGCCTCGGCGTAGCAGGCGGGGGAGGGTGGGGGCGTCAAGCTGCGTCCCCACAAAAGCCAGAGGATGAACAGCACTGCTTCTACGACCAGGGAGCCGAGCGAGACGTAGCGTGTGACGGCGATCGGCAGCACGAAGGCCAGGATGCAGAGCAGGAAGATGCGGATATCCAGGAAGGAGCAGAGGATTCCGGCGGTGGCGGCGATCCCTTTGCCGCCGCGAAAGCCTAAATAGAAGGGATAGTTGTGGCCGAGGATCACGCCGAAGCCGCCGTAGAGCATCAGCATCAGCGCCGTTTCGGGCATGCGGCTGCCATAGTACAGGCGGATCAGCATGCACAGGAGGAAGGCCTTGCCGAAGTCGCCGAGGAACACGAGGGCTCCGGCCTTGGGGCCTAGGACGCGCAGGGCGTTGGTCGTGCCGGAGTTGCCGCTGCCTTTGGTGCGGATGTCTGTCCGCATCATTTTTCCCACAAAGTAACCGGTCTGGAAGAGGCCGAACACATAGCCTAGTATGAGGCACAGGATACGATGTCCGATCATGAATTTTTTTCCGTCCTTTCGCGAATCAAAAATTTGAGGGATGTCCCCCTAAAGCCGAATGCGTTGCGAATCTGGTTTTCCAGATAGCGGGTATAGGAAAAGTGCATCAGCTCTTTGTCGTTGACGAAAACGACGAAGGTGGGCGGTTTGAC
>CANSWW010000188.1 GCA_947650845.1 uncultured Lachnospiraceae bacterium | reverse complement strand
CCTTCTGGCCGCGTTCAAGCCGGACAAGCCGCCGCCGCAGATAATCACGTCCGCCGACAGCGTCTCCGTAAATTCCGTCGGCTCCTCCGGCTTGATCCGCCAGTCAAACATTCCGTTATCCGCACGCAGCCAGGGCAGCTTTTCGCCGCCCGCTGCTTCCGGGGCGGCCGTCTCCGCTACGGTCGCCGCTTCCGTCTCCGGGCTGGTCGGCGCCGCCGTTGTCTCCGCCGCGGTCGTTGCCGCCGCCGTGGTATCCTCCGGCGCCTGCGTCGTAGCGTCCGCCTGTGCGCAGCCGCCCAACACGCCCATGGCCGCCACGCTTAAAGCGCCGGCCGCGGCGCCCTTAATAAAGTCACGTCTCGAAACACCTTTCGTCATTGATACACCTCCCTGATTGTTATTACACAAACCATTATACAGAGATTGTGTCCCTTCCAAAAGCACTATTTTTTTACCCTTCTGTCACACTTTTTCTGCGTCACAATTTCACGCCGAAAATCTCTTCCAGAACGCCTCTTACCGCTTGCTTCTCCTCGTCCCTTTTATGCCAGGACACATACATCTCCCACTTTATTTCCTTCTCCGCCAGCGGGATGCACTGAAGGCCCAGCCGCTCCTGTTGATGGATGGCATAGCCGGCCACCGGCATCACCCCTTTATTCTGGCAGACCAGCTCACAGCAGTATGGGAAATCAATGTTATATTCGATCTTTTGAAAAGGCACCGCCCGTTTCCGGCAGGCTTCCAAAAATTCTCTTACAATGTGGTAGATCTCCGGAAGCGTAATCAGCGTCTGCCCCTCCAGATCCTTCATGCGCAGCCCCTTTTTCCGGGCAAGCGAATTCTTTGGGCTTACGGCAATATACATAGGGAACTCGCAGACTTTCCGGGAACAGATCCTTGCCCCGGCCACCGGCGCCGTCGTCGTTATCAGATCGGCCGCTCCCTGGAGCAGCGCCTTTTCACAGCCTGCCTCCGTCTCCAGGGTAATCGAGGGCGCCCGCCGCGAATGGTTTTTGCGGTACTCCTCGATCTTCTTCAGAAAAATCGTCTGTGTCCCGCTGATTACGACGACGCGTGCCCCCGGCTGAACCGTCTCGGCACGAGCGCGCATTGCCATCTCCAGCCCGCTCCATTCCTCCAAAAGCTTACAGCCGTGTTCATACAAAAATACGCCGTCGCTGGTCAGCTGCAGTCCTACTACGTTGCGCTTAAACAACGCAAGCCCCCACTCCTCCTCCAGCTCGCCAATGGAGCGGCTCAGAGTCTGTCGGGACAGATGCAGCCGCTCCGCCGCACCTGAAAAGCTGTTTTCTTCCGCCACTGCTGAAAAATATAAAAGCTGACGTATATTCATAGGGTTCTTTTTCCTCTGCCTTCTTTTTAGCCCATCATTCCCGATCCGCGTTCAGCCGGGCTGCCCTGCGAAATACCAGATAGCCGGCGATAATCAGCACCGAGATCATCGCCACGCCCAGCTGCATCTTGCCGGTCAGCGAGGTGACGACCGCCACCAGCCCCGTTCCCATAAAGGAGGCTCCTTTGCCGCAGATATCCAAAAGCCCGAAAAACTCACCCGCCTTTTCCGGCGGAATAATCTGCGCAAAATACGAACGGGACAGCGCCTGGATGCCGCCCTGGAAGATGCCGACGCACACGGCCAGCAGCCAGAATTCCCATGCCTTGTCAAGCTGGATCGCGAACAACGCGATCGCCGCGTAGGCCAGGATACAGATACGGATCAGCTTGGAATTCTTATACTTCCCGGCCAGCTTGCCAAACAGCAAGGCAAAGGGGAAGGCCACAAACTGCGTCAAAAGCAGCGCCAGCAGCAGCATCGTGCTGTCCAGCCCCAGCGCCTCGCCGTAAGCCGTCGCCATCTCGATGATCGTATAAACGCCGTCAATATAAAGGAAGAAGGAAACCAGAAACAAAAACAGGCCCTTATGCTGGCGAATCTCCTTCAGGCTGTGTCCCAGACGAGTAAACGCTTCTCGTATGGCATGCTCCCTCTTCTCCACAAAGTGGACCTGCTTATAATTTTTCAAAAGCGGCAGCGTCATGCACAACCACCAGCCGGCCGTCAAAAAGAAGGCGATCGCCATCGCAAACGTCATCGAAAGCCCGAAGCTCTCCGCGTTCAGCACCAGCACCAGACTGATAATGAAGGGGATCACGCTGCCGATATAGCCCCAGGCATAGCCCTGGGACGATACGTTGTCCATGCGCTCCGGTGTCGTGATATCCGTCAGCATGGAGTCATAAAACACCAGGCTGGCATTGAAGCCCACCTTGGCAATCACAAACACGACCAGGAACGCCAGCCAGTAGGTCGGGACGGAAAGCGCCGCACAGCCGATCACTCCCAGCATCATAAACGCGGTAAAAATCGGTTTTTTATAACCGCCCGTATCGGCCAGCGTACCGAAAACCGGCCCTAAGACCGCCACAATCAGCGTAGAAACGGACGCCGCGTAGCCCCAATACGACAGATACTGACCGGGAGAAATCCCGGCGCTATCCGCCAGCGAATTGAAATAAATCGGCAGCAGCGTAGAAACCATCAATACAAACGCCGAGTTCCCCACATCATACAGAATCCAATACAGCTCCAGGCGTGTCAGCTTGTTTTTCTTTTCCATATTCACGTCCTCCGGTTTTTGCTTACCCAAATGTCCGCTCAAAACGCGCCGACAATGGTTCCAGACTCTCCACAGCCTGGTAATATTTGTAAATCATCGTCACAGCCGGCTGGATCGCCGTCTTGTAGCGGGCAAACAGCTCCCGGTTGATCGGACGGCAGGCCGCGTTCGCTTCCAGCCCCATGACAATCCCGCCAAAGTGCTCCTCCTGCCCGCTCGCCTTCATCGCCAGATTGACAAACTGCTCCTTGCGCTTGCCGCCTACATGAAGCAGGTTCTTAATGCCCCGCATCGATTTCAGACAGGTCTGCACCTGATGAGGCGAAATATTCTCATAGAATTCGCTCATCACCCAGGCCACGTCCTCGCCCGTGGGAATCCGCCTGCCCACCAGGCACTGCCTGGGCTTAAGTTTGGAGCGCAGGATCAGGCTGCGGTCAAACTCCGTCTCAATCTCATTGTGGCTGATCCCCGTCTCCTCCACCATCTCCTCCACGTACCCGTGGCACTCGCTGTCAAGCATGAAATGGCAGATTATGCCAAGGATATAGGCGCACTGCGCCGAATTTCTTCCGCGGTCGGCAATGATTTCCCGTGCCCGCTCAAAAAAGCCGGTGGCAATCTCCTCGTGGAGCCGGTGGCCGTACTCGCTGACCGGGTTCGATTTCCACGGATGGTAGAAAAACAGGAAATCCGGTCCCTGCAGGCCAATGCGGAAATACTCCTGGTATCCGCGCACCAGCGAACGGATATCCCCCTCCAGCTCCTTGTAAACCGCTTTTCCAAAGGTATCATGGGCATAAATCGCAGGCATAGAACGCTCCTTTCCTTATTCTTGTCCGTGTTTGCAGGACATAGTGGCACACTCTTGTGGTGTTTCCTTGTTCCTCTATGAGAAATACTTCACACCGGACTCAAACAGTTTCATATCTTGTTCCCCGTAGATGTTGATCGCCACCCGCTCGCCGCGGCGCTCGCTGTGCGCCATCTTACCGAGGATCCGCCCGTCAGGGCTTGTGATTCCCTCAATCGCGCCAAAGGAGCCGTTGACGTTCCAGTCCTCATCCATCGTTACGTTCCCCTCCGCGTCCACATACTGCGTGGCGATCTGGCCGTTGTCCATCAGGCGGCGGATCCACTCCGCGCTTGCCACAAAGCGGCCCTCGCCATGCGAAGCCGGATTGCAGTATACGCCGCCTGGCTGCGCGCCCAAAAGCCAGGGGGAACGGTTCGTTACCACCTTCGTATATACCATTTTTGACACGTGGCGGCCGATCGTATTCATGGTAAGCGTAGGAGAATCTTCCTTTTGTTCACAAATCTCGCCATAGGGGACCAGGCCCAGCTTGATAAGCGCCTGGAAACCGTTGCAGATTCCCAGCATCAGACCGTCCTGTTCCTTTAAAAGCCGATTGACCGCCTCGGCAATCCGCTCATTGCGGAACACCGTCGCAAAAAATTTCGCGCTACCCTCCGGCTCGTCTCCGGCCGAGAAGCCGCCCGGGAACATTACAATCTGCGCCTGAGAAAGCTCCTTCACATATTCGGCCACCGAATCGCGGATGTCGGCCGCCGTCAGGTTTTTAAATACACGCGTTACGACCCGCGCCCCTGCCCTTTCAAAGGCGCCGGCGCTGTCATACTCGCAATTCGTACCCGGGAATACCGGGATGAATACCGTAGGCTTCGCGCAGCGATGTTTGGCGACATGGACCTGCGCCGCCCGATATATCTTCGTCTCGACCGGTTCGCTCACTGTGCCGGAATTGGTCGGAAATACCTTTTCCAGCGGCGCTTTCCAGATTTCCAAAAGCTCCTCAAGCGGCAGACGCATCCCGCCGCAGACAATTTCCGGCTCCGCCGTCACGACGCCCAGCTTCAGATGCGGCACGGACAGCGTCGCCTCCGCCGGGATCTCCGCCACAATATTACCCCAGCCGGGTGCAAACAGATACGGGCCTGCCGCCTCGTCTAACGTCATCCCCAGCCGGTTTCCGAAGGCCATCTTGCTCAGGCTCTCCGCCAGGCCCTGCCGCTCGCACTCATACGCCGAGAGGATACGGCCCGCCTTGATTTCCTCATGGATCTGCTTATACAGCCGCAGCGCCTGGGCAAAATCCGGCACATCGTACTCGTCCCTCTCGATCGTAAAGAGCACCAGCCGGCTGCCGGCCTTTTTCAGCTCCGGTGAAATCACATAGCGGCCCTCTGCCACGTCCACGGCGAACGACACCAGCGTCGGCGGCACATCCATATCGTTAAAGGAACCGGACATGCTGTCCTTGCCGCCGATGCTCGGCAGTCCGAAGCCCATCTGCGCCCGGTACGCACCTAACAGCGCCTGGAACGGCTCGCCCCAGCGCCTGGGATCCGCGGTCATGCGGCGGAAATATTCCTGGAAGGTAAAGCGGATGCGCCCCGGATCGCCGCCGGCCGCCACCATCTTGGCCACCGACGAGGTCACCGCGTAAATCGCCCCATGATACGGGCTCCAGGACGACAGATACGGATCGAAGCCGTAGCTCATCATAGTCACGGTATCCGTTTTCCCTGTCAGGACCGGCAGCTTTGCCACCATGGCCTGCGTCTCCGTCATCTGATATTTGCCGCCGTAGGGCATCAGCACGCTGCCCGCGCCGATCGAGCCGTCAAACATTTCCACCAGGCCCTTTTGCGAGCAGGCATTCAGATCCGAGAGAACCTCCGTCCATCGCTTTTTTTTCTCTTCGTCGGTATCCGCTTCGCCGGCCCCGGCAAAGGGGTTGCCTGCCCGGTTCGGGACCGCCACCGTCACGTCCGTTTCCTGGTGCGCACCGTTGGTATCGAGGAACGCGCGGCTGATATCGACGATCGCTTTCCCCCGCCAATTGAGCACCAGGCGAGGCTCCTTAGTCACGACGGCGACCGGCGTGGCCTCCAGATTCTCTTCTCTTGCATAGGCCAGAAACGCGTCCGCATCCGCCGGATCGACGACGACGGCCATCCGCTCCTGGGACTCGGAGATCGCCAGCTCCGTGCCGTCTAAGCCGGCGTACTTTTTCGGAACCTTGTCAAGCTCCACCCGCAGGCCGTCTGCCAGCTCCCCGATCG
>CANSWW010000187.1 GCA_947650845.1 uncultured Lachnospiraceae bacterium | reverse complement strand
CACCAATTTTACTGGCATTTCTGATCGCCGGTTCTTTCTCCTCTCCCTATTCCCGGCCCTATTGTTTTGACCAGATTATATCCAGTCACATTCCCTGAAATGTAAAATGGCAGCGATAACAACGCAAGCACAAAAGCCAAACGCAAAAAAGGGCGGACAACCATCCCGCCCCCCCTAACGCATCAAAGCCGGCTCCTTCTCAAAAATCATATTATAAATATCCTCGCACAGCTGATCCATAAACTCCCCGTCAAAATGCCGTTCATACTCCCGCTCCAGCAAAAGATGGATCATATCCAGCCGCTTCAGGCAAAGGATTTCCGGCGCTCCGGCCAAGGTAGCGATCGCCTCGATCTGATGGTCGATCTGCTCGCAGGAATACGTCGTAATAAACCACTCCACCAGCTCGTTCGCCAGCTGCCGCTCCTGGTCGGCCAAAAGTTTAAGCCGCAGGCTGTCCCGGTGCAGCCGGTGCGAGCCAAAAAACAAAGCCAAACACGCCGCCAAAGAAAACAAAGCCAGGACGCCCTGCGGCAAAAGCAGCCGCTTTTTCTCAAACTCAGCCATCTGAAACAGGCAAATATAAAGAAGGACAAGCCCCGCCCCCAGCATAGCGCTGGAAGCGGAGCGCGTATCCAGATATTTCTTTTCCGTCCGCTGATACGTACGCATGGCAGAAGGCAGGGACGGCTTTACGTCCCCGCCCTGCCGGCGCGCCGAAAGTACGTTAGCCATGGCAGATGCTCCTTACGAACCAACCAAACCCGTTACAGATTCCGCAACCGGAACGAACCGATCAAATCCTTGAGCAGGCCGGCCTGAGAGGACAGCTCCTCGCTGGCCGCCGCGCACTGCTCGCTGGTAGCGGAATTCGTCTGCACCACGGAAGAAATCTGGTCGACGCCCTCCGCGACCTGAGAAATCGCCGCCGTCTGCTTCGCCACCGATTCCACGACCACCGACATCTTAGACGTCACATGGCCGGCCGCCTCGCCCGTAAGCGCCAGAGACTCCGTAACCCGCTCCACCGCCTGGGCCCCCTCGGTGATCGCGGCGATCGAATGGTCGATCAGCTCCTTCGTAGCCTTCGCCGCCTGGTCCGACTTCGCCGCCAGATTGCGCACCTCATCCGCGACCACGGCAAAGCCCTTGCCCGCCGCGCCCGCGCGGGCCGCCTCAACGGAAGCGTTCAGCGAAAGGATATTGATCTGGAACGCAATATTCTCAATCGTAGCGATAATCGTGCTGATTTCATTGGAAGAATCGGAAATATGCTCCATCGCCACATTCAATTCCTTCACATGCTCGATGCTGGCGTTCAGCTGCGCCCCCGCCTGGTTCACAAACTCCCCGGCCTCGTCCGCGGCGGCCGAAGTATTGCGGGCGCTCTCGGAAATATCCGACAGCGTCGCGGAAATCTCCTCCACCGAGCTGGCCTGCTCGGTCGCGCCCTGGGCCATCGACTGGGCGCTGCCCGACACATCGTCCGCGCCGGAAGCCACCTGGTTGGCGCTCTCGGTAATCTGGCTCATCGTATGGTTAAGCGCCTTCAAAATCTGCGTAAACGACTGCTGGATCGACTGGAAATCCCCCAGGTAATCCTGGGCGGGAGCCGCCGTCAAATCATTGCCGGCAATCGCGCTCAAAATCGTCGTAATCTCGCCGATGTACGATTGCAGCCGCCGGATCGTATCCTCGAAAAGCCGCCCCAGCGTGCCGATCTCATCCTGGGAATGGACGTCCACCCGCACATCGCCGCCGCGCGCCAGCCCCAAATCGCCCTTCTCCAGCTGCTGTGCCGCCGCCGTAATCTTGCTCAAAGGAACGGAAACCTCCCTCTTCAGATAAACGGACAAAAACCAGATGCAGATCAAAATCGTCACCAGGCTCACCAAAGCGGCCAGGCCGATCACAATTATCATTTCCTGCTTGGCGTCCGCCGTAGAAATCCCGGCAAAAATCAAGCCGTTGATTTTACCGTCCTCCCCCGTCGTCGGCACGTACGAGCAGAGATAACTCTCCCCCAAAAGAGTCGCCTCGCCCACATAGCTCTGCCCCTGCTGGAGCACGATCTTGCTTAAATCCGCCGGCAGCTTCGTCCCCACGACGCGCCGGCCGTCCTGGATCACCGTGCTGTAAGCGCGGGTATCCCCCTCAAAAATCGTAAACTCGCAGTTCATATGGCTCTTTAACTCGTCAAGGAGCTCGTTCAAATCCTCCTCCCCGGTCACCCTCTCCAGCTCACGGGCCAGCATATTGGTGCCGTTCGTGCAGCGCTGCGTCTGCAATTTCGTAATCAAAGAACGAAACATCAGGACGCAGACCGTCACGGCCAGCACAATCGCGATAATCTGCATAATGATTACCACGTTGCCGACCTTCTGCCCGATCCGCTTGTACTTTGATTTTTGCCCGTTTTGGGACGTTTGGAATGCTTTCATCTTATATCCTCCGCGGTTTGAAATAGAGTACCCGAAAGGGCCCCGAAATTGTGCCCCTGCGGGGCAAGTGGACCTCGTCCAATAAAGTATGGCTGGCACGCAGCACATATTTCTCCCATTATACCATCTTTCGACCGTTTTGTAATCCTGTTTTTTTTGATTTTTGCAGTCCAATTTTTGTCTCTTTCCGCCCGCTGCCCTTGCACCGCCTCCACGCCCCGCGCCGCCCGCGCTCAAAGATACGCGTCAATGCAGACCGGCTTTGCCAGCACCTCGCGGGCCACGAAAAGGCTCTGGTCCGGCCGCGTCGAAAGCGACCATTTCACAAGCGTCAAGCAGCGGCGGCAGACCTCGATGCAGGTAATCCCCTGCGGATGCACGCAGCTGCCGGTATTGCAGTAGGGGGCGTCCCGCGTGCCGATCATCGGCCGGTGCGTATGCCCCGTGACCAGGATGCGCCCCTCCTCGACCGCCCATTGCGTCAATTTCTCCTCCGTGCGCCGCTTGCGCTTATTGTTCTTAGCGGCGCTGGTAGGGTCCAAAAACCCCAGCCGCTCCGCCGGCCCCCAGAGATAGCGCACCAGAAACCGGCTGCAGCGCCAAAGCGTGCTGTTAAGAAAATCCGTCTGATGGCCGTGCGTCACATAAATATCCTTCACCTGCTCGTCATCCCGCAAAATCAGCCCCGAATAAAACGTAATCCCCGGAAAAAGCGGCTCTGGCGCAGCCCCCGAACAGTCCTCGGCAAACCACGAGGCCGCCTGAGGCGACTTTTTAACAATATCGTGGTTTCCATACAAAGAATAAAACCGCCCATCCCGGTAAAACCGCGCCAAAATACGGAAAATATGGCTGTGCACCTCAATAATCTGCCGCATCGAGCGATTCTCCCACAGCTCATCCCCGTCGCCAAGCTCAATATAAGTAAAACCGCGCCGCTCATAATACTCCAGCGCCGCCGCGTACAAATGCTGGTTCTTGAGAAAATTGTCGTTGGAGCTGCCGTTGCCGCGGTGGCAGTCGCTAATCAAAAGATAGCGCGAATGCTCCGAAAGCGGCAGACAGGGCGCATCGCGAAACGCCCGGTGCAGACGCCGCCGGTAATTCACGATAAACGCCTCCTTCTCCCCCGGGGCTTGCGGATGCAAACCGTTTTCCGGAACGCAAACGGCAGAAAACAGGCCAGATACAAAAGGCGGTCCAGATTGCAGGAAAACGGCCGCGTCGCCCAAAGATACAGCCGGCAGAACAGACGATTCTTCCACTGCGAAAACGCCCGCAGGAAGGACGGACCGCACGGCGCGTGCACGGCGGCGGAATGCATAGGAGAAGGCCCGCCCGCGTGCCGGAAGCAGACGGTCACCGTATAGCCGTCCACGCACAGACTCCCGTGCCCGTAGCCGCGCTCATGCAGGGCGTCCGTACAGGCGCGCGTCATACCCTCGTCGGGAAACGTCACGGAAAGGATCATCTGCAGCCGGGCCGGCTCGGAGTAGAGCCCCATCGAAAAGCCGGCCAGCCACCAGTGCCGCCGGGAGAGCGTAAACAGCCGCCGGCCGTCGCGGTAAAGAGAAATACGCATCGGCAGCAGCTCCTCATCGCTCACAGCCTGGAACAGCGCCCGCTTTCGTTCCTCCGGCGGCAAAAGACGCCCCGCCGTATAAAACCCGGCCTCGCAGCCCGTATTGATCCCGTACTGCCCCTTCCAGAGCTCCAGCAGCCAGGTTTGCCCCGCGTAATCAAAATAAACCGGCTCGCAGTCAAACACCATCTGAAACCAAGCGGCCGTGCGGTCAAACCAAGCACAGTAGCCAAAATGACGCTGCCAGGCGTCCACGCGGGAAATAAAAATATCCTGCGACCTCTCATAATCAAAGCCCGAAGGCTCAATCAGCCGCTCCAGGGCCCGGCATTTTTCCTCCGTTTCCATGCGGCAGATCCGCCGCGCGCAGACCGGCCGCTTCCGGGCCTTGAGCAGGACAAGCGCAAGGCAGCAAATGACCAAAAGGCCAATAAAAACATACATGATACGTAAAATCCTGGTTTTTTCCCTATATTGTATGTCCGGCCAGCGGAAAGTGACCGTAAAATCCCCGCGCGATCTTGACTTTTTGCCGCCGGGTTTTGTATAATGAAACATAAGAAATACAGAGACGAGGACAAAGACGATGCGGATGACAGTGCTGTGCGTAGGAAAAATAAAGGAAAGCTATTATAGCGACGCCATTGCGGAGTATGCAAAGCGGCTGAGCCGCTATTGCCGTCTGGAGATCGTCGAGACGGCCGACGAAAAAACGCCGGACGGCGCGCCGGAGGCCCTAAACCGGCAGATTCGACAGAAGGAAGGGCGGCGGCTCTTAGAAAAGATACCGGACGGCGCGTACGTGATCGCCCTGGCGATCGAAGGAAAGCAGCCGGACTCCGTGGAGCTGTCCGCGAAGCTTGCGCGTCTGGCCGGCGGCGGCAAGAGCCAGATCGTATGGCTCATCGGCGGCTCGCTGGGCTTGTCGGAGGAAGTGATGAAGCGGGCCGACGAGGCGCTGAGCTTTTCCCGCATGACCTTTCCCCACCAGCTGATGCGCGTAATCCTGCTGGAGCAGATATACCGGGCGTACCGGATTATGAAGAATGAACCATATCACAAGTAAGGGCGAGGAGGGGCGCAGATGCATATAGAAACGCAGCGATTGCTGATCCGAAACTATACAATGGACGACGTAAAGGACCTGCACCATATTTTAGGCGACGCGGAAGTAATGAAGAATTGCGAACCGGCATATAGCCTCGAAAAAACAGCGGATTTCCTGTCGAAGTTCTGTATTGGAAAAAAAGGCGCCGTCGCCGCGGTTCATAAGGATAGCGGAAAAGTGATCGGCTATATTCTGTTCCACGCGTTTCAAGAGGACGTATACGAAATCGGCTGGTTTTTCAATCAGAATTTCTGGCGGCAGGGTTACGCATATGAAGCATGCAAAGCGGTAATCGAGTATGCCTTCCACGAGCTGAATGCACACAAGGTATTCGCGGAATCTATCGACCGTGTAAAATCCGTCGGGCTGATGAAAAAGCTTGGCATGCAGCCGGAAGGAATTCAGCGAAGCCACACAAAGGACGAGGACGGGAATTGGGCCGATCTCTATCTGTACGGCCTTTTGAAAGATAGATAATCCCAGACCATATGGACAAAATATAAGGAGGCAGATTCTCCGCGTATTGCAATTTGCCGGCAGGCTGTGTAAAATCAAAATAAACGACATCGAAGGCATCATTTTCACAAGTGCGCAAATAATC
>CANSWW010000186.1 GCA_947650845.1 uncultured Lachnospiraceae bacterium | reverse complement strand
GAAATACCGATAAACACAAGCTTTTTTGAAAGAAAGGATTAAGGAAAGCGTAAGGAAAGCGTTTTGTCTTTGCTTGACAAACATTGGGAATATGGGTAGAATACCCTTATGTATAGGGGCAGTGCGCGTAAAAGGCCCTGAGAGCACGGGCAATAAGGAGGAAACACCACAAGGGTGTACCATTATGCCCTGAGAACATGGGCAATAAGGAGGAAACTATGAGTACAGCTTACGAACCGAAACAGATTGAGAAAAAATGGCAGGAGATATGGGAGCAGGAGAAGGCCTTTGCGGCGACTGACGACTATACCAAGCCTAAATACTATGCGCTGGTGGAGTTTCCTTATCCGTCGGGCCAGGGCCTGCATGTGGGCCATCCCCGTCCCTATACGGCGCTCGACATCGTGGCCAGGAAACGCCGGATGCAGGGCTACAACGTGCTGTATCCCATGGGCTGGGACGCGTTTGGCCTGCCGACCGAAAATTACGCGATCAAAAACCACATCCATCCGCGGATCGTGACGCATAATAATGTAGGCCGTTTTAAAGAGCAGCTGAAATCATTGGGCTATTCCTTTGATTGGGACCGGGAGGTCAATACGACCGATCCGGATTATTATAAATGGACGCAATGGATTTTCCTGAAGCTGTTTCAGGCCGGCCTGGCTTACAAGACCGAGATGCCGATCAACTGGTGCACGTCCTGTAAGGTGGGACTGGCCAATGAAGAGGTGGTAAACGGCGTTTGCGAGCGCTGCGGCGGCGAGGTGGTGCGCCGGGTGCGGAGCCAGTGGATGTTAAAGATTACGGAGTACGCCGACCAGCTGATCGACGATCTGGAGGGGCTTGACTACATTGAACGCGTCAAGGTTTCGCAGAAGAACTGGATCGGCCGTTCGCACGGCGCGGAAGTGGATTTTTCTTTGAAGGATAAGGAGGAGAAGCTGCGGATTTATACGACGCGCCCGGATACCTTGTTTGGCGTCACCTATATGGTGCTTTCTCCGGAGCATCCCTATATTGATAAATACAAAGACGAGATCCGCAACTGGGAGGAGATTGCCGCTTACCGCGAGCAGGCCGCCCGCAAATCGGATTTTGAGCGCTCGGAGCTTGCAAAGGAAAAGACCGGCGTGGAGATTCAGGGCCTGTCGGCCGTCAATCCGGTCAACGGCAAGGAGATCCCGATCTGGATTTCCGACTATGTGCTGATGAGCTACGGCACGGGCGCGATCATGGCGGTGCCGGCCCATGACGAAAGAGACTGGGAGTTTGCCAAAAAGTTCGGTCTGCCGATCATTGAGGTGGTGGCCGGCGGCAACGTGCAGGAGGCTGCGTTTACCGACGTAGCGACCGGCACGCTGGTAAATTCCGGATTTTTGAATGGCTTAGAAGTAGCGGAAGCGAAAAAAACGATTACAAATTGGCTGGCGGAGAATAAAGTCGGCGAACCTAAGAAAAACTTTAAATTAAGAGACTGGGTATTTCCCCGGCAGAGATATTGGGGCGAGCCGATCCCGATTGTCAAGTGCGACAAGTGCGGCTATGTGCCGCTGCCGGAATCAGAGCTGCCGTTAGAGCTTCCCGAGGTGGAGAGCTATATGCCCACGGATACCGGCGAATCGCCGCTGGCGGCGATGACGGACTGGGTGAATACGACCTGTCCGTGCTGCGGCGGCCCGGCGCAGCGGGAGACCGACACGATGCCTCAGTGGGCCGGCTCCTCCTGGTATTTCCTGCGCTATACGGATCCGCACAATACAAACGCGCTGGCCGGTAAGGAAGCGCTTGCGTATTGGATGCCCGTAGACTGGTATAACGGCGGCATGGAGCACACGACGCTTCATCTGCTGTACTCCCGTTTCTGGCATAAGTTCCTCTACGATGAGAAGGTCGTGCCCTGTCCGGAACCGTATCAGAAGCGTACCTCGCACGGCATGATTCTCGGCGAGAACGGCGAAAAGATGAGCAAGTCCCGCGGCAACGTAGTCAATCCGGACGATATCGTAAACGAGTTCGGGGCCGATACGCTGCGCACATACGAGATGTTTATCGGCGCCTTTGATTTGAGCGCCTCCTGGTCGCAGGAGGGGGTGCGCGGCTGCCGCCGTTTCCTGGACCGTGTCTGGAAGCTGGCGGAGCTTTTAAACGGCGAAGAGGGGTATTCGGCGTCCATGGAGACGAAGATGCACCAGACGATCAAAAAGGTCGGCAGCGACTATGAAAACCTGAAGTTTAATACGGCGATTGCCGCCATGATGGCGCTTTTGAATCAGTTCTATAAAAACGGTTCCGTGACGCGCGGGGAATTTAAGACCCTTTTGGTGCTCTTGAATCCGGTTGCGCCGCATATGACCGAGGAGCTGTGGCAAACGCTTGGCTTTGAGGGACGGCTCTACCAGGCGTCCTGGCCGGAGTACGACGAAGCCAAGACCGTGGAAAACATGGTAGAGGTGGGCGTACAGGTCAACGGCAAGATGCGCACGACCGTGACGATCGCCGTCGACGCTTCCAAAGAGGACGCGATTGCAGCCGCCAAGGAAGCGCTTGGCAGCAAGCTGGCCGGTACGGTAGTCAAAGAGATTTATGTGCCGGGCCGTATCGTCAATATTGTGGCAAAGAACTAAAGGCAAGAAAGAAAAAGGTGAGCGAAACGATGAGTCGAAAAAAAAGCCAGCTGAATTTCAGGCAGGTGGGAAGAACCAGAAGAGAAAATCTGCTGCTGGTATTCAGCACGGTACTGTATTTTATCGCGGTTATTTTCTGGTTGGAACTGACATTCCATTTTGTGATGTTTGGCAGCTTCAGCCTGAGCTTCTTCTTTCCGGTGATCTTCTCGATTCCGATTGGGGCGTTTTTCGGGTTTTTGTGCAATCTGACGCCGTCCAAACAGGCGAACTATATCATCACCTGCGTTCTGACTTTTTTCTGCTGCCTGGTGTTTGGCGCCAATATCGTCTATCACTCGGTGTTTGACAGCTATGTGGCCGTGTTCAGTATGATCGCGCAGGGCCAGGCCACACAGGCCCTGGGCTTCGGTCCCTTTTTGATGCAGGCGATTGCCAATATCTGGAGCAATATTTTCGGGATCATCCTGATTGTCATCCCGTTCATCTTTATCCTGACAATCGGCCGCACGCTGTTAAGCTTCCGCCAGCGCAAGCTGCCGGTGCACGGCGTGATTGCCGGAGGCATTGTGCTCTCCCATGTGCTCTGCCTGCTGTTGGTGAATTTCGGAAGCCGCGAGGCCGATTCCGTATACGATCTGTACCATCACAACAGCTCGCTGACCGCTTCGGTCGAGCAGCTTGGGATTGCGACCTCGATGCGCCTGGATTTAAAGAGCGTGTTGTTTGGCAAGGGTAAGAGCGGCCTGGATGAGATGGATTTTTCGGACGAGGGCGGCGACTGGATGGTGCAGAATAATCCGGCCAGCGGGACGGCCGGCGCGGCGGAGACTTCAGGCGGGAGCGGCGAGACGGGCGCAGAAACACTGCCGGCGGAGACAGAACCGCAGAAAGAGCCGGACATCCATGATTTGTACAATTTCACGGACATCGATTTTGACAAGCTGATCGAAGAGGCGGAGGCGGCGGGCAATTCCGACCTGGCGACCATGCACCGTTACTACAGCAGCCAGGAGCCGACCAAGAAAAACGAGTATACCGGAATTTATGAGGGATACAACCTGATTTTTCTGACGGCGGAGGGCTTTTCGCCCTATGCGGTGGATGAGAAGCTGACGCCTACGCTGTATAAGCTTGTCAATACCGGTTATGTGTTCAACAATTTTTATACGCCTTTGTGGTACGGCAGCACCCTTTCCGGTGAGTATGCGAATCTTGTCAGCCAGGTGCCGTTGGACGGCGGCCGCATCTCCATGGAGGTGACGGGAGAGGAAAAGACCGACATGTATTTCTGCCTGGGCCGTATGATGGAGCGGGCCGGATATAATCTGTGGGGCTTCCATAATCATACGTATGACTACTACAGCCGGGATCAATCCCATCCGAATATGGGCTA
Organism: uncultured Lachnospiraceae bacterium; assembly: GCA_947650845.1. Classification (GTDB taxonomy): domain Bacteria; phylum Bacillota; class Clostridia; order Lachnospirales; family Lachnospiraceae; genus RGIG7193. The sequence continues at coordinate 1,805 of CANSWW010000186.1, read as the reverse complement.
TGAGAACTGGATTGCCGTCGGCACGGGGTTTGAAACGGAAAACAATTCCTCCGGCAAGCCCTACTGGCCGCAGTCGGATCTGCATCTGATCGATACGACCTTTGATTTGTACGCGGGCAGCGAGCCGTTCCATGCGTATTACATGACGGTCAGCGCCCACGCGGAGTATAATTTCGGCGGCAACGCCATGTCGGCCCGCAATAAGGACGCGGTGGCGGACCTGCCGCTGTCGGATACGGCGAAAGCGTACATCGCCTGTAACATCGAGCTGGATAAAGCGCTGGAGAGCCTGATTAACAAGCTGGAAGCGGCCGGGATCGCCGACCATACGCTGGTCGTGCTGTCCGCCGACCATATTCCCTATGCCGACGGCTACCGGGATATGTGCGACGAGATCGCCGCGTACCAGAAGGGTGTGAGCGAGTATCATATCGACCAGTATTTTGAGCGCTATAAGAACAATCTGATCATCTGGACCGGCAGCATGACCGAGAACGTGATCGTGGACAAACCCTGCTACAGCATGGATATCCTGCCGACGATCGCTAATATGCTGGGCCTGGAATACGATTCCCGTGTGCTGGTGGGCCACGATATTTTCTCCGATACCGAGGGCCTGGTCATTTTCCCGAACGGCAGCTGGATCACGGAGACGGCGATGTATAATAACAGCAAGGACGCCCGCGGCGCGACTTCCCTGACAGGAGAAGAGGTATCGGAGGATTATGTGAGCGCTACGCGCAAGAAGGTAAGCAACGCGCTGAAGATATCGCGGCAGTTTGTGGAGATGGATTATTATAAGTATCTGCATTAGCGTTTATCGCGGTATATGGTATGATTTTTTGAAAAAATCAGCAACTGCAACAGCCATGGCTTTAGCCGATTACCGGGCAGAGGCCATGGCGGCAGTGCTGTATTTGTTTAATGGCGAAACTATTCTTTGGTTTTTGTCATAGAATTTCTTCTTGACCCATATCCTGTTTCATGGTAGAATAACCGTCAGAAAAGGGAGTAGTCGGCGCGGCGGCGCAGCAAGGTCAACATACTGGGCATGGCCCTGGCTTTGCTTTAAATGATGAGACGGATCTGCAAAAGGCGGATTGGTCTTTTTTCAATCCTGCTATGTAAGCAGAGAGAATCCCGGCGGGCAAAGCGACGGCAGCGGAGGGGGGACGAAGGTAGTATGAGCTTGTGGGAGCTGTTTGTAATTGCGGTGGGACTGTCAATGGATGCCTTTGCGGTGTCTGTCTGTAAGGGGCTGGCAGTCCGGAAGGCGCAATGGAGTCATTCGCTGACAGCCGGTTTGTATTTTGGCGGCTTCCAGGCTTTCATGCCACTGTTTGGATACCTTTTAGGCGTGAATTTTCAGGCGATGATCCGCAGCATTGATCACTGGATTGCCTTTATCCTGCTGGGGTTGATCGGTGCGAACATGGTGCGGGAGGCGCTGGGAAAAGAGGAAGCGGAGGATCTGAACGCTTCGTTCGGTCCTAAAACTATGCTGCCGATGGCTGTCGCGACCAGCATTGACGCGCTGGCAGTCGGCGTTACATTTGCGTTTCTCCGAGTGGAAATTGTACCGGCGGTGTCCTTTATCGGTGTCATTACCTTTATCTTGTCCGCGGTCGGTGTAAAAGTGGGGAATCTGTTTGGCGCGCGCTACAAATCAAAGGCGGAATTATTTGGCGGAGTGATCCTGATTCTGATGGGAATTAAGATTCTGGCGGAGCATTTGTCCCTTCTTCCGGGATAGAAGATTTATCTTGGTGGGACGGATCACTTCGATCATTCAATATGAGACAGGC
>CANSWW010000185.1 GCA_947650845.1 uncultured Lachnospiraceae bacterium | reverse complement strand
CAAGCCCTGTCTGTTTTGTAAGGTATTGAGAGATGAGGGAATCGTCTATCGGATTTTAGATCTGCCGTTTTTACATATAAAATATGAAGATTTGGTGCTGCGCTGGTTTGTATCGCCGTTCATCAGCGAGGTGGCGGCCCTGTCGGTCGCCATGGACGGACAGGAGACGCGTTACGAAATCTCGGGGGAGAACGTAAAGGATATTTCCGTAACGCGGGACGGAGAACCGGTGGCGGATGAGCTGTTCCGCAGCTATTATAACCTGGTGACCTCGGCGGCCTTTGACGGGGAAATGCTTCCACAGGAGCCGGAGCTTTCCGGCGAACCGCTGGCCGTCATCCGCTTTGAGTATAAAAAGGAAGGAAAGGCAGACGATGTGATCCGGGTATTTCCGGGACAGATGCGCCGCGTCTATGTCGAAGTCAACGGCAGCTGCCGTTTCATGATGCGGGAGAATTTCCTTACGGTGCTGGCGGCGGCCGGCGAAGCGCTTTTGCGCGGGGAAACGTTTGCCACGGACTGGTAGACGGTGACAGCGGCAAAATGCCCGGAAGCGGCGGATGATACCGAACAAGCTTTGTTAAATAGAGATGAAAAATTATGACCGCTTTTGCAAATATATGTTGAAAAATGCTTAAAAATGTAGTAGAATACAGAGCAAAAGGGATAATAGGGGTGTAAACAGCACCTTTGTTATAAAAAAATTTTAAGGAGGATTATTCCATGAAAAAGGCACTCAGTGTACTACTGGTTGTGGCGATGCTCTGCACGTTGTTCGTAGCGTGCTCTTCGGGCGGCGACACCACGACAGCAGGCGCGGGCACCGAGGTTCCGGCCGGTACCGAGGCTCCGGCCGGCACCGAGGCACAGCAGCCGGGCGGCGACGCCGCAGGCGGCTTCAAGGTAGCTTCCCACAACGCCGTAGTTGAGGGCAACCCGTACCGTTCGGTGTACGAGGACCAGATGGCGGAAGCGGCGGAGGCAGCGAAGGCAGCCGGCTACGTTAGCCAGTACGACAGCTTCGTAGCCAACAATGACCCCGGTCTGGAAACACAGCAGATCGAGCAGACGATCAACGACGGGTATGACATCATTCTGGTCAACCCGATCGCGGCTTCCGGTCTGGACGCGGTCATCGCCAAGGCCAGAGAGGCAGGCGTCACCTATGTCAACGCGGACTGCGTGTATGACTCCGACGACATCTTAAACGTCGTAGTAGATCAGGCCGCATGGGCAAAGCTAGCTTCGGACTTTGTGGTATCGACGCTGGGCGAAGGCAGCAAGGTGATCCAGTTTAAGGGCACCGAAGGCAACTCGGCGACCGAGATCCGCAGCGGCGTATGGGAGCAGGAGCTGGCAGCCGGCGGTGTGGAGATCGTGAAAGCGGTTGCGCACAACTGGAACGACGTAGAATCCAAACGTCTGATGAGCGAAATCCTTGGCTCCGGTCTGGAATTCGACGGCATCATCAATGAAGAGTCGGCCAACGGCATCATGGATGCCATTGAAGAAGCCAACGCACCGTATCCGGGCTGCATCACTTCCTCGGAAGAGGTTGCCTGGATCCGCCGAATCGCGAAGATCAATGAAAGCGAACTGGTCTGCCCGTTCATCGTAGCGGAGAACCCTCCGGGAATCGGCGCGACGGCACTGGCGATCGCCATCAATGTCCGTCAGGGCGGCGAGATCAATCCCGACGTTTTAACCGGCGCGAACGCGATCTACTATGCGCCTCAGTGGGTCATGACCTACGACAACATGGCGGAGAGACTGGAAGAAATCAAGGATCTGCCGGATTCGACTTCCGTATCTTCCTACATGAGCGTAGAAGAAGCAAAAGCGGCTTACTTCAAATAAGAAGCCCGCAGCTTTCACACGCAAACGAGATTTTGCCGGCAGGCGGGCATGCCTGTCTGCCGGTGATTTTCCTTTTCATCCAATCCTACCTTAAAATAACGGAGTAAAGTAAGGAAAGACGTCCAAAAGCGCAGCGCAAATGCCTGCACACGGCGGGCTTTCCATAGCAATCATACATGCGCCCTCTGGCGGCGCATAAACAGGACAGGGAGGTGTGACCGCTTTGCTAAAGATGACGGATATCAGCAAAAATTTTGACGCGGTAAAAGCGTTGAGCCATGCCTCGCTGAGTGTAAAGCCGGGAGAGATTATGGCGCTTCTTGGAAGCAACGGAAGCGGTAAATCGACGATGGTGAAGATTCTCAGCGGGCTTGTCAATCCGAGCGGCGGGACGATCGAGATCGAGGGAAAGGCGGTCCAGATCCGCTCAGGGGCGGACGCCCGCCGCCTGGGCGTGGCGATGGCCTATCAGGATTTATCGTTGGTTCCGGCCATGAGCGTGGTAGACAATATCACGCTGGGGATGGAGCCAACCGGCCGGTTCGGCCGGATTGACAAAAAAGCCGCGCGTGAAAAAGCCGAAAAATACTTGCGCCTGTTAAAGGTGGACGTAGACCCGGCGACGCTGGTGCAGTATCTGATGCCAAGCACGCAGAGCATGGTAGAAATCGCCAAGGCCATGGCGACGGAGCCAAAGCTTTTGATTCTGGACGAGGCGACCGCCTCGCTGCACTCCGACGAAGTCGACGCGCTGTTTGAAGTACTGAAGGTGCTGAAGGAGAAAGGCACCTCAGTCATTATCGTTACCCACCGCATGGGCGAAATCTTCCGTATCTGCGATCGCTGTACGATTCTCAAGGGCGGGGAAACCGTGGCCTGCGGCGAAATAAAAGATATGGAGCTGGATGACATCGTGTTCCATATGACAGGCAAGCGCCCCGACCATTCCGTCACAGAAGAAGCAGCACAGGACCATTTATATAAAGAAGAAGATCTCCTGCTCGATGTAAAAGGGATCTGTATTCCGGGAAAGCTTGACCAAGTCGATTTTAAGACCTACCGCGGCGAGATCGTCGGCATCGGCGGCCTGGACGGCCAGGGGCAGGCCGAATTTATCCGTGCGGTGCTGGCGGACGGCAAATACACCGAAGGCTTAATCCGCTTCAAAGGGCGGGAAGTCCATTACCGTTCGACCGCGGACGCCGTGGCGGATAATATGGGCTTTATCAGCGGCGACCGCGCGCGCGAGTCGATTTTCCCGATCCGCAGCGTGGCCGAGAACCTGTTCGCGGCCAAGGCAACCAAGGGCGGCCTCTTTGCCCCGCTTTCGGCGAGGACGATCCAGGAATTCGCAAACAAGGCCATTAAAGACTACGGCATTGTCGCAGGCAGCACCTCGCATCCGGCCAGCTCGCTTTCCGGCGGCAATCAGCAAAAGCTGGTGGTGGGGCGCTGGATCGCGCTTTCACCGGATCTGCTGTTGTTAGACGACCCGACCAAGGGCGTGGACATCCACTCCCGGCACGAGATCCACGAAATACTGCGCCAATGCGTAAAAAACGGTATGAGCATCATATATGTATCAAGCGATAACGAAGAGCTACTGGAGATTTCCGACCGAGTCTATGTATTTTATGAAGGAAAAATCAGCGGACAGCTGGCCGGAGAGGACCGCACGGAGGAGAAGCTGGTAGCGGCCATGATGGGACTCACAGGCAGCGCAGAGAAAGGAGCAAAAGAATGAGGGAAGCATTCAAACGAATTAAAAAATCCCCGGCCTATTCCGGCCTGATTTTGTTCCTGGCAGCGCTGGCTCTGTATTTCGCCCTCCAGCTGATCCAGGACCCGGAATCGTTCTTTACATTCAAAACATACAGAAGCTTCGCCGGCCTGTTTAAAAACTACGCGCCCCTGATCCTGGTGACGATGGGGCAGGCCCTGCTGATGCTGATGGGGATCATCGACATTTCGATCGGCGTGCAGTTAAGCTTCGCCAACGTGCTGGCCGTCATGCTGCCGGAGTGGACAGGGATGCCGATCGCAGCCGCCTGGGCCCTGACACTGTGCGCATCAGTACTGCTGAATACAATCAACGGCCTGGTTGTCTCATACCTGCGAATCCCGCCGCTTTTGGCAGGATACGCGATGATCTACATCGTAAAAGGCATCAACCTGGCGATCCGTTCGGCGCCGGGCGGAAAGGTGCCGGCCGAAATCAATCTCTTTTACGATAAGATGTGGGGCGGCGTACTGCCGACAAGCGTCATCATCATCACGTTGTGTTATCTGGGCTGGGCATTCCTGGTGCGCACGCCGCTGATGAAGCATGTGTACGCAATCGGCGGCAACGAACGCAACGCCTTCGCAACCGGTATTGACAGCGCAAGGACCAAAGTAAAAATGTATGCCCTGGCCGGCCTCCTAACCGGAATCGGCGGCCTCTGCTATACGGCCGCCTACAGCACAGGCAACCCCATCACCGGTGAAATCTACGGCCTGCAGAGTATCAGCGCCTGTATCCTGGGCGGGATCTCCTTAGCAGGCGGCTGGGGGACCATGTCCTGCGCCCTGTTCGGTATCGGCTTCCAGGTGCTGATCCAGACCGCCGTACCGCGGATCTTTTCCATGCTGCCGGGCAACTACAATACATATTGGCATAACCTGGCCTCCGACGCGATTATCCTGATCGGCCTGATCGGCACGATTTTCGCAGTCAAGGCGCAAAGGACAACACTTGTCACAGGCCTGAAGAAACAGGTAAAAGGAGGGGGTGCGAAAGATGAACGATAAGGGCGCCGTTTCCAAGCTCCAAGTATTTTTTAAATCCAACCAAGTCGGCATGGCACTTTTGATCAGCGCGCTGCTCTTTGCCCTGACCGTGATTCTGAATCCAAAAAGCTTAAACCAGATCGCCATCGGCAGCATCCTGTCTCTAACGTCCATGCTGCTGATCGCCTCCGCCGGCCAGACGCTCGTCATCATCAGCGACGGCATCGATATGTCGGTCGGCTCAACGATGTCCATGACCGCCCTGATTACGGTAGCGATCATGCAGGGAGACGGCGGCGCGGACCGCTTGCTCCTTTCGATTCTGGCGGCAATCGGCGTCGGCATGGCCGTCGGCTTCTGCAACGGAGTCGGCACCGTCAAAGCAGGCCTGCCGCCGATGGTCGTAACGCTTTATATCTCCAATATCGTAGCCCGTCTGCAATACGTATTCACCGGCGGGACCCCGGAGTACACGAGCGTACCCAAATGGTTCAATCAGCTGGTCACGACAAGGCAGCTTGGCTTTTTCCCGCACATTGTGTTTTTAGCCATACTGTTCTTCCTGGTCGTATTCTTCATCCTGTCGCGCACACGCTACGGCCAGCAGCTTACCTTGACCGGCAATAACAACCGGGCCGCCTATCTAAACGGCATCCGCACGAGCCGGATCAAAATGCTCAATTATACGATCGCAGGCGTCCTGGCAGGCTTAGCCGGCGTCATCGGCGCAGCCAACTCCGGTTATATCCAGTGCGGCACCTACGACGCCATGAGCATGCAGTCGATCGTCGCCGTCGTCATCGGCGGGACGCTTTTGTCGGGCGGCAAAGGCAGCTTTACAGGGACGGCGGCCGGCGCGCTGCTGTTTACGATCCTCAACAATGGATTGGCAGTCCTGCAGGTGAGCGACAGCGTCCGCAACCTGATAATGGGAATCGTCCTGATCCTGCTCTTGGCAGCCTACAACCGGGCAAAGCCGGTGCGCCAATAAAACCACGCCCCAGCGTAAAGCCTTGCCCAATCTCAGAAAGAAAGACCAGAATCGTATAAAAGTTTAAGTGCGGTTCTGGTTTTTTTGCAAATATATGGGCGGTTGGGGGGGCGGGAGTGGGGGGATGGGAGAGTGACGCCGGGGTTCCTATGCCTTCCCTCGCAGGGCGCGCTCTCGCTCCGTTCCAAACGCAGCGGCACTAAGTTCGCGCTTCGCCTGCGG
>CANSWW010000184.1 GCA_947650845.1 uncultured Lachnospiraceae bacterium | reverse complement strand
GCGGCTGCAAGTGAAGCGGCTGCAAGTGAGGCGGCTGTAAGCGAGGCGGCGGCGGAGAGCGGGGCCGACGTAGCGGGCGAGAGCGCACAGGAAACGCAGGGCGCGCAGGAGGCCGGGGCTGCGAAGGACGGGGCCGAGGCGAAAAAGGACCCGAAGCTGCGCGCCTTAAAGCTGGTCACGGAGGGGCGTCTGCCGTTGTTTGTGGCCTGTGACAGCGCTGCGGCGATTGGGCATGTGCGGGCGATCCTTGAGAAATATCCGAAGGTGCGCCTGGTGTTGGTGAACGGTTTTGGCTTGACGGGCGAGGAGGACTGGCTGGTGGAAAAGCAGGTGCCGGTCATTGTGCGTACGGCGGCGAATCCGTTAGACAAGGCGGCGATGAAGCTGAGCTGGGAGGGCATTGCCAGACTGGTGGAGAAGGGCGTGCCGGTCGCTTTGGGCGGCACCTGCGCGAATGGCTTTGGGGCGCGCGAGGATATGCTGTGGAACAGCGCGGAGATGATGCGAAGGCTTCATGACAGCGAGAAGGTGCTGTCGATGGTTACGAGCGTTCCGGCTAAGATCCTGGGCCTGGAGGAGCAGACGGGGGCGGTCCGCGAGGGGCTGCGGGCGGATCTGGTGATCTGGAGCGCGAACCCTATGGAAACCTGGCAGGCTCGTGTGGTCCGCACGTATATGGGCGGCCGCGTCATTTATCGAGAGGGGGATGAGATGAAATGTATGTGATTAAGAACGGAACCCTGTATACAATGGAGGATTGCGGCGTGCGGAAAGCGGATCTGAGGATCTGCGACGGGAAAATTACGGAAATCGGCCCTGGCCTCTCGACTGAGGGGGCCGAGGTCATCGACGCGGAGGGGAAATGCGTGCTGCCGGGCTTTGTGGACGCGCACAGCCATATCGGCGGGCTGGCCGGCGAGCGGGAGGAGGATTTAAATGAAATTACGAATCCGTTGACGCCAGAGCTGGATGCTTATTATGGCATTGACCCGGACAGCAAGTCTTTTGCCTGCGCGATCCGCCAGGGCATCACGACGAGCTGCATCGCGCCGGGCTCGGCCAATGTGGTCTGCGGCTGGGTCATGGCGTATAAGTCGGCTGGTAAAAACCGTCTGATGAAGGATCCGGTCGCTATGAAGGGGGCGATGGGCATCAATCCTAAGGGCTGCTATGCGAAGAAAAATATGGCTCCGATGACCCGGATGGCGATTGCCAATATTATGCGCTCCTATTTGCGCGATGTGGCGGAGTATATGGAGAAGAAGGAGGCGGCGGGGGAGGATGAGAAGAAGAGGCCGCCGTTTAACCTGGGGCTGGAGCATGGGATTCCGGTACTGAAAAGGGAGATTCCTCTGAAGGTTCACAGCTATATGCATGATATGATGACGGTGCTGGAGATTGCCAGGGAATTTGATATTGATATTACGCTTGACCATGCGCAGGGAGCCAGCGATTTTTACGAGGAGCTGCAGGATCCGCATGTGAAGGGCGTGATTTTCGGGCCGACCTGCGAGCCGTTGTTTCCCGGCGAGGGCGGCAAGCTTGATCCGCAGTGCTGCAAGGGGCTGGACGACCGGGGCGTGCCGGTGGCGGTCATGACGGACGGGCCGGTGACGGTCGTTAATATGCTGCTCTATGAGATGGGCGAGGCGGTGCGCTGGGGAATGGACCCGGTGCGGGCGCTGGCGATGGTTACGACGAACGCGGCGAAAATCATCGGCGTGGAGGATCGGGTTGGTTCTCTGGCTGTGGGCAAGGACGCCGATATCACGATCTGGGATAAGCTTCCGTCGTCCTCGGTGGACGCGGTGCTTGAGCGGGTGCTGATCGACGGCGAGATCGTTTATACGAACGGGAAAGGGGAGTGTTTGGATGAAGTATGAATATCCGGCTTGTAAAACGGTGGATGTGACGGAGGACTGGTTTGGCACAAAGCTGCCGGATCCTTATGCCTGGTTAAAGCAGGCGGGCGATCCGGAGGTGCTTGACTTTGTGGCGCGGGAGAACGCGTTTACCGACGCCTGGTTTGATACGGAAAAGGTACAGGCAAAAGCGGCGCAGCTGAAGGCGGAGAAGCTGCCGGAGCTGTATTATTCGTTGACGCGCTTTAAAGACGGGTATTTGGCGGTGGAGCGCAGGGAAGGGAAGCCGTATATCCGCATTGTGGATGAGAAGCTGGAGCCGGTGGCGGATTTTCCGAAGATTCCGGCGCTTTCGGGTTATGATGTGTTTGGGGTTAGCCCGGATCCGGCTAATGAGGATGTGCTTGCGATCCAGTGCCAGAGGTTTGGCGCGGCTCGTCCGTCGGTGGTGGTCTGCCGGAATGAGAGCTGGGAGATCTTGGGGAGCATGGACGGGATTTTCAGCTATTGCTGGTCGAAGAAGGACGGCCGTTTGTATTATTCTTCTACGGAGGATAATGCTGGGACGCAGGAGAGCGTCACGCGCGTGTACCGCTTTGATCCGGAGAGCTGCGAAAGCACGCTGGTATATGAGGAGCCGGATTATGCTATTTTTGGCATGCTTTCCGATTCGGAGGACGGCGCGTTCGTGCTGGCGAAGGTTTGCCGGGATTATTGTCTGGCAAAATGGATCGCTATCGACGTAGCGGACGGCCATACGGAGATTCTTACAAAGGCTTATGTGGAGTGGGAATATCTGGATACGGTGGAGGGCAGGCATTATTTTATCACGCTGTCGGAGGCGGCCAGAGGGGCAGTGATCGCTGTGGATGCGTCCGGAGAGCAGAGCGTGGTGCTGCCGGAGAGCGAGCGGATTCTGGAGGGCGGTTTCTCCTGCGGAGGGGAGCTGTTTGTCTTTGCGAAGCAGGATGTTAGCAGCCGCCTGGTCCATGTAAAGACCGGAAACGAGGTGGCGCTTCCGAGCGATATGGGGGCGCTGGCTTATGTGGGAAGAGGCCGGGAGCAGGTGTTTTTGAAGTTTGAGTCCTTTGTGGACGCGCCGCAGCTTTTGTCTTTTGACGGGAAGGAGCTGCGCGCGGTGCTGCGCACCAGTGAAAAGACGTATCCGGATGTGTTGGTGGAGCAGCATTTTGCGCCGTCTACTGTGGATAAAACGCCGATTCCGTATTATTTGGTGCGCAGGAGGGATGCGAAAGCGGACGGTACGGCGGCGGCTTTGATGTACGGTTATGGCGGTTACAATGGCGGGATGCCGCCGTGGCACCAGGAGATGGTGAGCGGCGTTTCGATCCCGAAGTGGGTCGAGCAGGGCGGCGTGTACGTGCACTGCAATCTGCGGGGCGGCAATGAGTACGGTCCGGCCTGGCACGAGGGCGGCATGAGGTTGACTAAGCGCCATTGCTATGAGGATTTTATTGGCATTGCGGAGCAGGTGATCCGCGACGGCTGGACGTCGGCCGGGCGGATCGGGATTTCGGGCTGCTCGAACGGCGGGCTTCTGATGTCGGCGCTGGTGACGATGCGCCCGGATTTGTGGGGCTGCGTGATCGACTCGGTGCCGCATACGGATATGATTCATTTTGCCGAGGACGACCGGGGGCCGATGTATGTGACCGAATACGGCAATCCGCGGGAGAGTAAGGAGATGTTTGAGTATCTTCTGAGCTACTCGCCGTATCATAATGTGAAAAAGGCTTCGTATCCGCCGGTGTATGTCCAGACGGGGGAGCGCGATAACAATGTGCCGCCGTACCATGGCAAGAAATTTGCCGCGCGGATGCAGGCGGAGAACCAAAGCGGGAACCCGATTCTTTTGCGGGTGCTCGCGGAGGGGAGCCATGACCGGGGCAGCGGCGAGGTGTTCTGGCGGACGCTGGCGGAGATGCAGGTATTTTTGGAGGAAGCGCTGTTTTCTTGAGAGCAGGGCCGTTTGCCTGAGGCGAGCGCTGTTTGGCCGGGGGTGGGTTGTCCGCCTGGGGCAAGCGTTGTTTTGTTGAGAGCGGGTTGTCCGCCGGGGACGAACGCGGGAGGTTGTCATTATGGGATTGTTTAACGGCAAGGCGAAGAAGCTGTACCAAGAGGCGCTGTCTCTCTATGAGGAGGGGCGCTATAAGGAAGCCATGGAAAAAATGCAGGCCGCGGCGGAGCTGGGCCATAAGGAGGCCATGTATCTGTGCGGCAACATGAAGCTGAAATGGAGTTATGAGAAGGCGGCGGACTGGTACGCAAAAGCGGCGGACCGCCGCCATGAGAAGGCTCGGGAGGCTCTGAAGGATCTTTGTATTTACTCGAATGTGCGTAAAAAGTACCATCTGGAGCAGGAGCTGATCGCCCAGGCGGAGAGAGGCAGGGCCAAAGCTCAGGTCGCTTTGGCGGAGGATCTGTACAGGAGCGCCGGGGGAAAGGGCGCCGAAGCCTGTGACCGGCCCTTGCACTGGGCGCTGCAGGCCGCCCGGCAGGGAAACCAGGAGGGGCAGCGTCTGTGCGGGGACATCTATCTCAGGGACAAAAAGGATCCGGACAGCGCCTTCGAGTGGTATTCTCTTGCGGCTAAGCAGGGGGATCACTGGGGCTGCTGCGGCTGCGGAAAAGCCATGAAAGAGAAGAAGGACGACGAGGCCGCCGCCGAGTGGTTTTTGAAGGCGTGGGAGATGGGGGAAAACAGGCATGCCCCGGCGGAATGCATTTACGCCTACGCCAGGATCGGGACAGACGAGGCGTGCGAGAAGGTGCATGCCCTGGTGAAGAGATACATCGCCGAGCTGGAGGAGCAAAGCAAACGAATCGGAATAAGTATGAACTACGATGATTACAAGCTAACGAAGAAGCTTCGGAACCTTTGCGGCGATCTGTGTTATGAGAAAGGGAAAAAGAAGGAGGCCTACGAATGGTACAGGGATATCGGCTATTCGGATGAACACGCCATGACCCGGCGCGCGCAAATGAAGGATACGGGGGACGGGATCCCGCAGGACCGCGCCGAGGCGTACAGGCTTTATGGCCTCCTGGCCGAGGAAGGCCACTCGGGGGAGGCCGCGTATCAATGCGGAAAGATGTGCCTGTTTGGCGACGGCGTGCCTAAGGATCCGCAGAAGGCCTTTCGGTGGTTTTCCAGGCTGGGCGGTGCGAGAGGCGGGTATTTGACGATCTCTATGTACTATCTGGGAATCGGCGTGGAGAAGAACGAAACAAAAGCCAAAGAGCTTCTACAGGATATTTCCCTTGATGCGTTTCGCCGGGAGCAGGGAGAATGGCTGAAGGAATGCGCCGCGCATGGATATAAATGGGGGGAGCTTGTAACGTATACGGTGACGGTCGGGGAGATGGAAAGGGAACTGAAAAGCAAGCAGGCGGAATTGAAGAAGCTGGAGGAGGAGTTGAGGAGGCTGGAGAGAGGTTGAAAAAATGCGTATCCCTTTGTCATGGCTCAAAAACTACCACCTTTCCATCTGATTTAAGAATCCCTGTCACTTTTTCACCGTCATAATCTACAGACAGGGCCGGTTCACTTGAAAGCTTCAGACTGTGAGCGCCATCCCTGCCACATAGATAAACACAGTCGGAATCCAGGCGGTTGATAAAATACAGCCCCTGCTCGGTCAGGCAGAAGTCATAGGCAACAACATTCTGAAACGTTTTTGCTTCCTGCGTGCCGGTATCATACGCTGTCAGCAGAGAATTTTCGTCGATGAAATAGATCGTTTGTCCGTCAAAGGCGACATTCCCCTTGGTGGGGATGTCCAGTGTCCGGATTTGTCGGGTCGTCCGGCTCACTTCCGTAATCCCGTCATTCGTGATAAAAAAGAAGCTGTTATCGTTCAGGAAAAAGCCGTAAGAGGTTTGCAGAAACATCCAGGTATCCCCCACGGTATAATCAATTCCCAGCAGAGACCGCCCGCTGTCCGTTATTTTCTCAAA
>CANSWW010000183.1 GCA_947650845.1 uncultured Lachnospiraceae bacterium | reverse complement strand
AAGAGAACGAGAGCTTGGATAGCGCACTGCGCAGATTCAAGAGGAATTGTGCAAAGGCGGGCATTCAGCAGGAAATCCGCAAGCGCGAGCATTATGAGAAGCCCAGCGTAAGACGGAAGAAGAAGTCGGAAGCCGCCAGAAAACGTAAATACAACTAATGCGCCGCGGCGCATAAAAGTAGATGGAAGGGTCCGTCACCAGGTGCCCTTCCGTCTACTTTTTTTGCACGCAAGCTTCACAGCGAACCCAACACACACAATAAGGAGGATCAGTCTATGGGCGGTATATTTGGAGCGGTATCCAAAGGAGATTGTGTAACGGATTTATATTTCGGAATTGACTACCATTCCCATCTGGGAACCCATCGGGGCGGCATGGCCGTCTATACGGACAAAGGCTTTGACCGCGCGATCCACAGCATTGAAAACGCGCAGTTCCGCACCAAGTTTGAAGACGACGCGGCCAAGATGCACGGCCATGTAGGCTTGGGCTGCATCAGCGATACCGAACCGCAGCCGCTCATTATCCGCTCGCGCCTGGGCCATTTCGCGATTACGACCGTCGGCCGCATCAATAACCTGGACGAGCTTACCGAGGAAGCCTTTGCGGACGGCCGGACACAGTTTCTGGAGATGAGCGGCAACCGGATCAATCCCACGGAACTGGTAGCGGCGCTGATCAACCAGAAGCCCTCGATGGCCGAGGGCATTCGCCATGCCCAGCAAAAAATCGACGGATCGATGACACTTCTGATCGCTACGGCCGACGGGCTGTACGCGGCTCGCGACTATATGGGCCGTACCCCGCTGATCCTGGGACAAAAGGAGGACGGGAGCCTGTGCGCTTCTTTTGAATCGCATGCCTACATGAATCTCGGTTACCGTACCATCCGGGAGCTGGGGCCGGGCGAGGTCGTCTTTCTGTCGCAGGACGGCGTAAAGGACCTGCTGCCGCCCAGCGGCAAAAAGCGCGTTTGCAGCTTCCTATGGACCTACTACGGCTACCCGACCGCGACCTACGAAGGAATCAATGTAGAATCCTCGCGCTATCGCTGCGGTGCGCTGATGGCAAAGGAGGATGCCGGCGACGGCCTGGAGATTGACAGCGTAGGCGGAATTCCCGACTCGGGGCTGGCGGCGGCGATCGGCTATGCCAACGAGTCCGGCGTCCCCTTCCATCGCCCCTTTATGAAATACACGCCGACCTGGTCGCGCAGCTTCATGCCGCAGAATCAGACCATGCGCAACCTGGTCGCGCATATGAAACTGATCCCGGTCCATGATTTGATCCGCGACAAGAAGCTTCTGTTTATCGACGATTCGATCGTGCGTGGGACGCAGCTGCGGGAAACCGTGGATTTCCTGTACGCAAGCGGGGCAAAGGAGGTCCATGTGCGCCCCGCCTGCCCGCCGATTATGTACGGTTGCAAATATATCAATTTTTCCCGTTCTACCTCGGATATGGATTTGATTACAAGGCGCTGTATCGTGCGGCTGGAGGGCGGCGTTCCGTCCGAGGAGCGGCTTACGGCCTATACCGACGCCTCTACGCCGGAATACGCGGCCCTGGTAGAGGAAATCCGTAAAGAGATGCATTTTACAAGCCTGAAGTTCCCGAGCATGAAGGTGCTGGTGGAGTCGATCGGGCTGCCGGAGTGCGAGCTGTGCACCTACTGCTGGAACGGGCGCGAGTAGCCTGGCGGATCGGACGATGGACAGACAGAAAGCAAAAAAATCCGGCCTGCTGGCTTTCACGGCCTTGATTTGGGGCGTTGCCTTTGTGGCGCAAAGCGTGGGGATGGACTACGTAGGCCCTTTTACGTTTAACGCGGTGCGTTCGCTGCTTGGCGGTCTGGCGCTTTTGCCTTGCATCGTATGGCAGGAGAGACAAAGGCGAAAGCCGCGGAGAAAGAGCTCGGAGCCGGGGCGGGAAAACGGACTGCCACCCATGCAAGAAATCGCCGCGGACCGCCGGCACGCGGCGGACAGGCCCTCCTCCAAAACGCTATGGCTTGGCGGCTCCTTCTGCGGCCTGGCGCTCTGCGCGGCCAGCAGCTTGCAGCAGATCGGTATCGCCTATACGACGGTAGGCAAAGCCGGCTTCATCACGGCGTTGTATATTGTCATTGTTCCCGTGCTGGGAATCTTTATGAAAAAGAAAACGGGACTTTTGCTCTGGATCAGCGTGGCGCTGGCCTCGGCCGGCCTTTATTTCCTGTGCATTACCGAAAATCTCTCCATTGGCAGGGGCGATTTGTATGTGCTGGGCTGCGCCCTGATTTTTTCCCTCCATATCCTGTTGGTGGATTTTTTTTCACCGCGGACCGACGGCGTAAAGCTGTCCTGCATACAGTTTTTCGTCTGCGGCCTGCTGGCGCTGGTTCCGGCGCTTCTATGGGAGCAGCCGCGGCTGTCCGCCATTCTTTCGGCCTGGGCGCCGATTCTTTATGCGGGCGTCCTTTCCTGCGGCGTCGGCTATACGCTGCAGGTGATCGGTCAGAACGGTCTGGACCCGACAGTGGCCTCGCTGATCCTCAGCCTGGAATCGGTGTTCTCCGTGCTTGCCGGATGGCTGTTGCTGGGACAGAGCCTCTCCGGACGGGAGATCGCCGGCTGTGTCCTGATGGCCGCGGCCATCGTGCTGGCACAGTGGAAGCCGGCCGTTCACGAAAATTTAACATAGTTAATAAAAATGTCAATTGAAAAAACCGCTATTTTGTAGTATACTCAAATAAGGATGTGGGGTTGCAAGGCAAGCTGGCCTTCAGCCCCGCTTTTTATACGACGGGCAACGAGCTAAACGCGGGTATTATCAAGCCCAAGCCAATCTGAATACGCCGCAGCTTTCCGGATTGAGTGGGAAACGCTGTCGGATATCTGATTTCGTATCAGGCCGCCCGGCCAAAGTCACACACGGTTTGAAAAAGGGAAAGAGGAGGAATTGCCTATGCAAGACATTATTTTTAAAATTACATCCCAGGTGGAAAAGCTGTCTGCGATCTGCGAGGATCGGGACCGTGTCGCCCCGGAGCTTTACGGAGAACACCAGGTTATGCGCGGCCTGCGCGACCTGCATGGAAAAGGTGTGCTGGCGGGGCTGACCAATATCTCGGAAGTCCATGCCAAGGAAAAGGTAAACGGGGAATTGGTCCCGTGTCCGGGCCGCCTGTTTTATCGCGGCTATGAGGTAAAGGATTTGGTGAACCACTGCCGGGCCGAGGGGCGGTTCGGCTTTGAAGAAGCGGCCTACCTTCTGTTGATCGGCGAGCTGCCGAGCGAGAAAGAGCTGGCGGATTTTACGCAGGAGCTGGCGGAAAGGCGCACCCTGCCGCAGAACTTTGTGCGGGACGTGATTATGAAAGCGCCGAGCAAGGATATCATGATTAACCTTGCCAAAAGCGTGCTGACGCTGTACTCCTATGACGAGGCGGCCGAGGATACCTCGATCCCCAATGTCATGCGCCAGTGTCTCAATCTGATCAGTCAGTTCCCGATGCTGGCGGTCTACAGCTACCAGGCTTACAGCCACAGCAACGGCAACAGCCTGTATTTGCACAATCCCCAGCCGGAATTATCGACCGCGGAGAACATTTTGGCCATGCTGCGGCCGGATCAGTCCTATACGCCGTTTGAGGCGGCTGTCCTTGACCTGGCGTTGATTCTGCATATGGAACACGGCGGCGGCAATAACTCGTCCTTTACCACACGCGTTGTGACCTCCTCCGGCACCGACACCTATTCCGTGGTCGCGGCTGCGCTCGGCTCGCTGAAGGGCCCGCGCCATGGCGGCGCCAACATCAAGGTAGTCCGGATGTTTGACGACATGAAGAAAAAGGTCAGGGACTGGAAAGACGACGAGGAGGTAGAAGCCTACCTGACGCGGGTTCTCCATAAGGAAGAATTTGATCAGAGCGGTCTGATTTACGGCGTCGGCCATGCCGTCTATTCGGTTTCCGACCCCCGTGCGGAGATTTTTAAGAGCTTTGTCAGCCGCCTGGCCGCGGAGAAGGGCCGCAGCGATGAGTTCTTGCTGTATTCGGCCGTCGAGCGCCTGGCGCCGCAGATCATCGGGCGGGAGCGGCGCATCTATAAGGGCGTCAATACCAATGTGGACTTTTACAGCGGCTTTGTCTACAGTATGCTGGATCTGCCGCTGGAGCTGTACACGCCGATGTTCGCGGTAGCGCGGATCGTGGGCTGGAGCGCTCATCGGCTGGAGGAGATCGTAAGCGCGGAGAAGATCATCCGCCCGGCGTACACCAGCGTGTGCGCGCGCCGGGAATATGTAAAAATTGCGGACCGTCAGCCGGAGGAATAGGAGGGCGGAGCGTCCGGATCTGCCCAGAAGAAATGCAGGCAGGTCAGCAGGCGAGCACCCAGGCGGGAGGGAGGCTCGGCCCGGCGGGGGCTTACCAACAGCTTTTCCTGCGCGGAGAAAAACTCCTGCCGGGGCGAAATGCCCATGAGCCAGGCAGGCGGCACCTGATAGATTTCGGCCAGGCGATGGAGACGCCTGGAAGAAATCGTGCGAATATCGCCGCTTTCGTACCGCAAAAGGGTCATTTTATTAAGAGAGGCCAGGTGGGCTGCTTCTTCGATCGAGAGATGGCAGTGAAGCCTGGCCTGCCGTAGATTTTGTGGAGGAAAAGGAATATGGGCGTCGTTCTGCGCGGACGCCGCCGTTTCAGCTGAGAGCGTGTGCGTATCCATAGGTGTTGTCCGGTTCCTTTATAGACGAGTATTACAGGGATATTTTACAGACAAAACCAAGCGGCGTCAAGAGCGAAAACATAGTTCTTTTAAAAGCGTCCGTCTCATAAAATGAGGAAGAGACCAGCCTGGCCGGACCGCGGCCGGAGAAAGGGCTATGAAGATGAAACAAACCGAACGAAGGCAAAAAAGGGGCTGCCTGGCGATTATTTTGGCCGGGCTGTTTTTATGGGCGGCCTGGGGGCCGGCATCCTGGGGAGAAGAGACAGGCGGCGGGGAAGAAGAGCCGGCCGCGGCCGGCGCTTCACTCAGTCTCTATGCGCAGAGCGCGGTGCTGATGGACGGAGACAGCGGCCGCGTCCTTTATGAAAAAGACGGCTATCACAGTATGCCGATGGCCAGCACGACCAAGATTATGACCTGCATCCTGGCACTGGAAAACGGAAATCTCGACGACATGCTCACGGTGTCGCCGTACGCGGCTTCCATGCCAAAGGTGCATTTGGGCGTAAAGGCCGGGGAGCGCTACCGGCTGGAGGATCTGCTGTATTCGCTGATGCTGGAGAGCCACAATGACAGCGCGGTTGTGATTGCCGAGGGGATCGGCGGCTCGGTAGAAGGCTTTGCGGCGCTGATGAATCAAAAAGCCCGTGATATCGGCGCGTACGATACGTTTTTTGTGACGCCGAACGGCCTGGACGCGACGGCCATGTTCCAGGGAGCTGACGGCCGGGCCACCGAGCGGGCGCATTCGACGACCGCGGCCGATTTGGCGCGGATTTTGCGCTATTGTATTGTAGAATCGCCTCAAAGCGAAGCGTTTCTGGCGATCACGCAGGCGGATTCGCATCAATTTTCGGACGGGGACGGACGGCGCAGCTTTGGCTGCTTCAATCACAATGCCTTTCTGCATATGATGGACGGCGCGCTGACCGGAAAGACCGGCTTTACGGGGGCGGCCGGCTACTGTTATGTAGGGGCTGTACGGCAGGACGGAGAGCTTTATATCGTGGCGCTTTTAGCCTGCGGCTGGCCGAACAACCGCAGCTATAAATGGTCGGATATGAGAGAATTGGTCGAGTACGGCCTTGGGCAGTATTCCTACCGCGACGTGTGGCAGGAGCCGCCGCTCACGGAGGTGCTTGTG
>CANSWW010000182.1 GCA_947650845.1 uncultured Lachnospiraceae bacterium | reverse complement strand
AGATTATGAATATCTGCACGCTGGCGCCCTTGTCGGATGCCCAGAAGCTGGACGGTATCGACACGGAGCTGACGAGCAAGCGGTATATGCATCACTATAATTTCCCGTCCTATTCGGTGGGCGAGACGAAGCCCTCCCGCGGGCCGGGGCGTCGTGAGATCGGTCATGGCGCGTTGGCGGAAAAGGCGCTTGTTCCGGTGCTTCCCTCGGAAGAGGAGTTCCCCTACGCGATCCGCACCGTATCCGAGACGATGGAGAGCAACGGCTCCACCTCTCAGGCCAGCGTCTGCGCTTCTTCTCTGTCGCTGATGGCGGCCGGCGTGCCGATTAAGCGCGCGGTAGCGGGGATTTCCTGCGGCCTGGTAACGGGCGAGACGGACGACGACTACATTGTGCTGACCGATATCCAGGGCCTGGAGGACTTCTTCGGCGATATGGATTTCAAGGTGGCCGGTACGCATAAGGGCATTACGGCGATTCAGATGGATATCAAGATCCATGGCCTGACCCGCCCGATTATTGAGGAAGCGATTGCCAAGACGAAGATTGCCAGGACCTATATCCTGGATGAAATTATGGCGCCGGTGATTTCGGAGCCGCGCAAGGAGCTGAGCCCCTATGCGCCGAAGATTGACAAGATCCAGATCGATCCGCAGAAGATCGGCGATGTGGTCGGCAAGCAGGGCAAGGTCATCAACAAGATTATCGAGGACACCGGCGTGCAGATCGATATCGATGATTCGGGCCTGGTATGCGTATGCGGTACCGATGCGGAGATGATTGCCAAGGCAATCCATATTATCGAAAGCATTGTCACCGACGTAGAGCCCGGTATGATTTTCACCGGCCCGGTGGTGCGTCTGATGAATTTTGGAGCCTTTGTACAGCTGGCGCCCAACAAGGACGGCCTGATCCATATTTCCAAGCTCTCCAATAAGAGAGTCGGAAAGGTAGAGGACGTCGTGAATATCGGCGACATTGTAACGGTTAAGGTGCTTGAGATCGACGAAAAGGGCCGCATCAATCTCAGTATGCGGGAAGCCGATCTGCAGGAGACCGGAAAAGCCAGAGAATAGGGCCTTGGCCGGCAGTAAAACGGTTCAGGCAAACGAGTAGAGAGAGGAATCCCTGCTGTCATCCACACTCCGGGAGTGGGATGCGGCAGGGATTTTTTTACGGCGAATGCCGCGCGGCATTCAGCGAAAAGCAGAAGGTATTGGTTTGGTCCGCGCTCTCGGCCCAAATCGTTCCGCCGTGTTCGCAGACGATGCGTTCGGCGATCGCCAGGCCAAGTCCGTAGCTGCCGCAACCGGTACGGGCCGGATCCAGGCGGTAAAAGCGCTGAAAGACGTTTTTCTGGTCCTGCGGCGACAGCGGCGATCCGCCGCCGGATACGGAGAAAATGCAGCGGTTTTTCTGCTGTCGCAGGCGGACGGTGACAGGCGCGGACGGCGCCGAATATTTTGAGGCATTGTCAAGCAAGATATCGACAGCCTGCGTCAGCTGCTGCCGGTCGCCCTGCACGAACAGGTCATCCTCGATATCACAGGCAAGCTCCAGGCCTTTTTCAAAAAAGATCGGTTCAAAGGGAAGGAGCGCGTTGGAGATGAGTCGGCTGAAATTCAGTTCCTCGGGCTGCGCCGATATGATATGGCTGTCCAGGCGCGCAAGCGTAAGCAGGCTTTCAACGAGCCCTTTCATGCGGCCGGCGGTGGAGAGGAGGTTGCTTGCGAAGGTTTGTTTTTCCTGTTCTCCCATTTGCGGATCGGAGAGCATTTCCGCGTTGGTCAGAATGACGGTGAGCGGGGTTTTCAGCTCGTGCGAGACATCGGCAAGGAAGCGCTTTTGCTCGGTCCATGCTTGTTCTACCGGCTTTACCACCCAATTCGCAAGCAGCAGGCTGACCGCGAAAAAGCCTGCGTAGCCTGCCAGGCCCAGCAAAAGAAAATTTTTGACCGCGTGGCCCAGCATGGCGTTCTCCTGCGAAATGTCGGCAAACACGATTCGTTTACGATCCGGCGCGACCAGATAGCGCAGTTCGCTGTCTTTGATAACGCCGATTGGCTCGTGGGCGGACAGGGCGGTATCGACCAGCGTATGAAGCGTTTCCCTGTCGGACAAGTCAAAAAAGCCGCCGCCGGAAACAGAGAGCTCTCCCTGCAGGAGCAGCTCCACCGTAAAAAACGGCAGCCTGGGATCGGGCGGGCGGCCGGGAACGGCGGCGGCCGGTTCTCGGCCGGCGGAAAGCAGCGCCTGCATGCGTTGGATGCTTTCTTGTTTCATGTTCTGCCGGGTAAAAAACAGGGCGAGCCCCAGTACGGCGACAAACAGAAGCGTGACCAGAATCATAATAACAGCGACAAATTTAATTTTCAGTTTTCTCAGCATAGGCGCACTCCAGATGGTATCCCAGTCTCCGCACCGCGGCAATGCGTATCGCGGAACCGATGATGGCAAGCTTTTTCCGTAAAAATCCCACATATACCTCTACGTGGTTTTCCACCGCGTTCGATTCATATCCCCAAACATGGGTAAGCAGCGTTTCTTTCGCAATATATTTTTCTCCCGACCGCATCAAAAGACGCATCACCTCAAATTCTCTCGCGGACAGCCGTATGCTGTTTTCACCGCATACAAGCGAAGCGGAATCCAAATCAAGGCGGGTGCCGCCGTAGGCCAGCTCATTGACCTGCCGCCCTTGGCGACGCAGCAGCGCGTTGACACAGGCGAGCAGTTCCCGCGTGTCAAAGGGCTTGGCCAGATAGTAATCGGCGCCCGACTCCAGGCCGGCGACCCGATCCTCGACAGCGGATTTGGCCGTAAGCATAAGAACGGGGGTCGTGCATCTGTCTTGGCGGAGTTTTCTCGCGACCTGATACCCGTCCTGCCCGGGCATCATTACATCCAGGATAATCAGATCATAGCGGCCGCAGCGAGCATATTCTTCGCCGCTTGTTCCATCGTAAACCGCCTCCGTCTCAAAGCCTTTGGCGGTAAGCAGCGCTTTCAGAGAATCGGCGAGCAAAACCTCATCTTCAATAATCAGGATTTTCATAAGGCCCTCCGGGGAATGTTTGGTTTTATCATACGGCAGGATAGGGCTGAATTCAAGTAAAAACCGGGACCTCGAGGGATTTTCACGTAATCTTCACGGTTTACAAATGTTTTTTTCAGCGTCAATTCAGCGTGACCCCGTATAATGAATCGCGAAGAAGAAAGCGTAGCAAAGAGAGGTGACAGCAATGGTATTTCGCCACGAGGAAAAATGTGTAATCAGCGCTTCCGACAAGCGGGCCGTCGAAAGCCGGCTGCAGGCGGTCGCCCGTCCGGATCCCCATGCCGCGGGCGGCAGCTATCGGATCCGCAGCCTGTATTTTGAGAATCCCCGGGACAAGGCCCTGCGGGAAAAAACAGACGGGGTGAACCGTCGTGAAAAATTCCGGATTCGCTATTACAACGGAGATCCGTCGGTAATCCGCCTGGAAAAGAAAAGCAAGATAAACGGCCTGGGGCATAAGAGCCAGGCACGGCTGGATTCGTCGCAGGTACGAGAGCTCCTGGCGGGAAGGATATTGTGGATGGCAAAGAGCGAGGAGACCTTAATTCGGGAGTTGTATCTGAAAATGTGCGGGGAAGGGCTTGCTCCTAAGGTGATTGTGGATTATCAGAGAGAGCCGTATGTATTCCCGGCCGGTAATGTGCGAGTGACGCTGGATTACAACATACGGATGAGCCTGTGCTGCATGGATTTTTTAAAGGCGGACTGCTTAACGCTCCCCGCCTCGCAGGAAATCGTTTTAGAGATCAAATGGGATACGTTCCTTCCGGATATTATTCGCGATGCGGTCGCGCTAGAAAACGGCCGGGTAAGCGCATTTTCCAAGTATGCGCTGTGTAGGATGTATGGATAGAAGGTATCCTGCTATGCCCTGAGAACACGGACAAATAGAAAGAAAGGATGTAGGAGATGGGATTTGGAGATGTTTTTAAGTCGAGTTTTTTGGAGAATATAGCGAGCGTGAGCCTTCTGGATATGGCGGTCGCGCTGATACTGGCCTTTGGCCTGGGAATGTTTATCTTTCTGGTTTATAAGAAAACCTGTACGGGAATTATGTATTCGTCGAGCTTTGGCGTGACGCTGCTGGCGCTGACGATGATTTCTACGCTGGTCATTTTGGCTGTAACGAGCAATGTGGTACTTTCGTTAGGTATGGTAGGCGCGCTGTCCATTGTGCGTTTCCGCACGGCGATCAAGGAGCCGTTGGAGATTGCCTATCTGTTTTGGGCGATCGCGGTGGGCATCGTCCTGGCGGCGGGGATGATTCCGTTGGCCGTGATCGGCAGCGTGATGATCGGTTTGATTTTGCTGGCGTTCGTAAATCGAAAAGCGTATAAAATCCCCTATATCGCAGTGATCCGCTGCGACGGGGCGGACAGCGAGGCAGCGGTCACGGCTTTTTTGGAGGCGCATACGGAGCGCTGTGTCGTTAAGAGCAAAACGGTGCAGAAAGATTTGATAGAAGTGAGCATGGAAATTCGCCTCAAGGACAAATATACGGATTTTGTCAATGTGGCGGCAGAGATGGACGGTGTGGAAAGCGCGGTGCTGGTGAGCTATAACGGCGATTACATGGGATAGGGGGAACGCAATGTCAACACATAAATGGATTGACGCCATCTGCATCTTAGCCATGCTTCTGGCTGCCGCCGCGGCGTTTTTATTCTGCAATGGCCGGGCCCTGGGGCTGGAGACAAACGGTCGGACGATGGGATATGAAAACCGGCTTTTTGACCGCACCAGGGTGCATACGATCGATATTGTCATGTCGGATTGGGAGGGATTTATTGAGACCTGCCAAAATGAGGAGTATTCCTCCTGCTCTGTAGTCATAGACGGAGAAGCCTATAAAAATGTCGGGATCCGGGCAAAGGGGAACACGTCGTTAAGCTCGGTTGCCGGTATGGGAAGCAGCCGTTACAGCTTTAAAATCGAATTCGACCAATATGATCCGGATAAAAGTTATTACGGGCTGGATAAAATATGCCTCAACAATCTGATACAGGATCATACCTGCATGAAAGATTACCTGGCGTATACGCTGATGGCCGATTTCGGTGTGGCGGCCCCGCTTTGCAGTTACGTCTACATAACGGTAAACGGCGAGGAATGGGGGCTTTACCTGGCGGTCGAGGCCGTGGAAGAGTCGTTTTTGCAGAGGAATTACGGCAGCGATTACGGGCAGCTGTATAAACCGGACAGTCAGAGCCTGGGGGCGGGCCGGCAGTCCGGAGAAGCGGGAATGCGGCCTGACGAGAGGGAAAAAATGCCGGCTATGCCCGGAGGCATGGGCAGCGAGGATGTCAAGCTCCAATATATAGACGAGGATCCGGACAGTTATCCCAATATATTTGACAATGCCAAAACAGACGCTTCGCAGGCGGATCAGACACGGCTGATCGCTTCCCTGAAAAAGCTTTCCGAAAGCAATGAGATAGAAAGTGCGGTTGACATCGAGGCAGTCATGCGTTATTTTGTCGTGCACAATTTCCTCTGCAACGATGACAGCTATACGGGCACAATGGTTCACAACTATTATTTATATGAAGAAGAAGGACGGCTCTCAATGATTCCCTGGGATTATAATCTCGCGTTTGGCGGCTTCGGAAACGCGGAGGCTTTCGCGACGGTAAACGCGCCGATCGATACGCCGGTCTCCGGCGAGCTTTCGGACCGGCCGATGGTCAGCTGGATTTTCGCAAAGGAGGCGTATACCCGGCAATATCATGCGCTGTTTGAGGAATGGCTGGCAGCGGCCGATCTTTCGGCACGGATCGAGGAAGCCGCAGAGCTGATTTCAACGTATGTGCAAAGGGATCCCACCAAATTTTGTACGTATGAGGAATACGAACA
>CANSWW010000181.1 GCA_947650845.1 uncultured Lachnospiraceae bacterium | reverse complement strand
GCATGCCTGCTTATGTAGACGGCAGAGAGGATGTTTCTCTGGTTTAAAGGGAAGCGTGCCGAATCTTCCTTGCGCCGTTTAGGGTTCTCATGTATAATGGGGACAGGGAGAATAGGACGGATCGCAATTGCGAGCCGTTCACGAATCCAATATCCGAATAAGGAGAAAACCAATGGCTCAAATCATCATAACCCTGCCTGTGAACGACCGCCACAAAGCCATGTTTGCCGAAGCGGCTCCGGAGGCAAAGCTTGTATATAAGCCGGCTGCCGAAATAACGGAAGAGCTTCTTAAGGAAGCGGACGCCGTGATCGGCAACGTCCCCGCCGCCAAGCTGAAAGGCTACGAGAACCTCCGCTGGCTCCAGTTAAACAGCGCCGGTACCGACGGCTATACCTCCCCCGGGGTGCTTGCGCCGGGGACAATATTGACCAATTCATCCGGCGCCTATGGGCTGGCCATCTCGGAGCACATGATCGGCCAGCTGCTGATGCAGATCAAGCATCTGGGCGCGTATTACGATGCGCAGAAAGAGAAGCGCTGGTCGGATTTCGGCACGGTGGGCTCGATCTACGGCTCCACGACACTGGTAGTAGGGCTGGGGGACATCGGCGGAGCCTTTGCCCGCAAGATGAAGGCGCTGGGAAGCTACGTGGTAGGCATCCGCCGCCATACGGGGGAAAAGCCCGGATATTTGGACGAGCTGCATTCCCTGGAGCACCTGGATGAGCTGCTGTCAAGGGCAGATTTTGTGGCCTGCAGCCTGCCGGGCACAAAAGCGACCTACCACCTGTTTGACGCGGGGCGGCTGGCGCGCATGAAAAAGGGGGCGATCCTCCTAAACGTAGGCCGCGGCCAGGCGGTGGACAGCCTGGCGCTTTGTGAGGCGCTGCAAAACGGGCATCTGGGCGGAGCCTGCCTGGATGTGGTGGAGCCGGAGCCGCTGCCGGCCGGCCATCCGCTGTGGGAAGCGCCGAATTTACTGCTCACGCCCCACGTCTCGGGTTTTTACCACCTGCCGGAGACGCTGGAGCGGGTCGTGCGGATTGCCGCAGGCAACCTGGCGGCCTTCGTATCCGGGCAGCCGCTCAAGAACCGGGTGGACTTTGCCACGGGCTACCGACGGAATGAAGCGGAGAACCAGGCGCTGTAAGCCTGGCCTGGGCATATGGGGTATGCCTGGCAGGATGGCGGCCGCATCGGTTTGGATGTTCGGCCTGGAGGTCTAGTATGAATTTTAAACAGCTGGAAGCGTTTGTGACAGTGGCGCAGCAGGGCAGTTTTTCCCGGGCCGCGCAGCTTTTGTATACCTCGCCGACCGCTTTGACACAGCAGCTAAACGCATTGGAGAGGGAGATGGGGTGCCGGCTCCTGGAGCGTACCTACCGGGGGACAAAAATGACGGCGGCCGGAGACCTGTTTTATGCAAATGCCAAGGAGCTGCTGCGGCTGGCGGACGCGGCCGTCCGCCAGTGCCGGTCGGCCGGCGAGAAGGAAAGCAGCGTCATTACGATCGGTTCGTACCATGAAAACGAGATTATGCTGCTGCAGGGGTATGTAAGACGGTTCGCTGATATCTGCCCGGACATCCGGGTGGACTTCTACAATCAGGATCACCGGAATTTCTATGATCTGCTGGAGGCAGGGACGCTCGACCTTTTTGTATATCCGTATGACGATTTCATAGAAAAGAGAGGCCTGCGCTTCTATGAAATGGGGGAGAGCGGCCTGTGCTGCAGTATGGTTCGCAATCATCCGCTGGCTCAAAAAGAGCAGCTGGAAATAGAAGATTTGCGAAACTGGCCGCTGATCATCGGCTGCGGCTGCAAAAGCCGCTGCCTGGACGGCTTTCGGGAATACGCACAGGAACAGCCCGATTTCTGTCTGAAACGCTTTGAGACGGATGGGGAGGTATGGAAGCATATATTGACGCAGAATTATCTGATGCTGAATTTGGATTACAGTATATTTGCGGAAGGAAACAGCGTGGCGGTTCCCCTGAATTGGCCGGAGAAATACCGCTACGGCATCATTTACCGGGCCGACGCCAAGCAGGCCGTGCGCCGCTTCCTCTGTTTTATGAGGGAAACGGGGAACCGGCAGGGGCAAGAAAAAGAGCTTTAAGCTTTTATAAAAGCTCTTTTTCTGTTTTTATAAAACATTAAAGCAGCGGCAGATTTATCTTCTTCTCAAAAAAGCGGGAATCGTCTACAATGAAATTGTGGTTCTTTTCACACAAATACATGGTTAGAAGAAACGCTATGAGGAGGGAATAAAGATGGGCAAAATATCCAGAAGAGACTTTTTGCGCGGCACGGCAGCCGGAGCGGCGGCCGTAGGCCTGGGGCTCATGGGAGCGGGCTGCAGCAGCGGCCAGCCCGCGGCGGCGGACGAGAATACGACTGCCGGCGCGCCGGAAACGACGGCGGCAAGCGTGCCGGAGAGCACGGCAGCCCCGGCGCCCGCACAGACGGAGGCGCCCGCGCAGCCGGAGAGCAAAACGGCGGATTGGCTCCCCGCGGCGTGGGATTACGAAGCCGACGTAGTCATCGCGGGATACGGCATGGCCGGTCTGGGAGCTGCCAGGGAGGCGATCGCGGAGGGCGTAAGCTGTATTGTCCTGGAAAAATGCGACGAAGAATTCTGCGGCGGCAGCGCCTGTGCCAGCGGCGGCGGCGTATTCGGGAATCAGGCCGAAGTGCTGTACAAGGATTCCCGCGGCTATGTGACGCAGGAAACCGTCGATAAGATCGTAGAAGAAAGCGCCCGTCTCGGCGAGTGGCTTACCGAAAACAACATGGATATGACGGACAAGGGCGTTAGCATTTACCGCTCGATCAAGGCCGCCGTAGACGGCTGCGGCGCTACGGTATTATATGAGATGCCGGCAAAGCGCCTGGTATTTGATCCAAAGACCCATGAGGTATTCGGCATCTGCGCGGAGGACAAGGACGGCAAAGAGGTCTATGTAAAGGCCAACAAAGGCGTGTTGCTGGCGACAGGCGGCTTTTTGGGAAATGAAGAGCTGGTGCACCGCTTCCTGATTCCGAAGGAAGTACATATGGCGAACGTAGGGCCGGCCAGCTGCACGGGCGACGGGCTGTTGATGGGCCTTTCCGTAAACGCAGCCCTCAAGAATATGACCTGGCAGTGCCTGGAAAACTACGGACAGGGCTCGGTAGCCCTGAAGATGGGAAGCGACGAGATGGGAACAGGCCTTTTGCATCTGCCGGCCGGTGAGTTTAGGGGCGCCCGCATTTATGTCAATAAGAGCGGCCGCCGCTTTATGGATGAGGACAAATGGTACTGCCATACCAAGGGCAACAACCCGGCGTTTGAGTACGGCGGGATGTGGATGGCCTACGAGGGCTTTACGAATCTGCCTATGTATTTGATTTTCGATTCGCAGCTGTTTGACCATGGCTGCATCGGCCCTCACGACGCCGGGCTGGGCTGGGCAAAGGCCAAGGGAATCTATAACTGGAGCGCGGACAATAAGGCAGAATTCGAAAAAGGCTGGATTGTGAAGGGCGACACGATCGAGGAGCTGGTGGCGAACCTGGCCAAGCAGAGCGGACAGGAGCCTATTGACGCAGAGCAGCTGAAGGCCACGCTGGAGACCTACAACGGTTACTGCGAGGCCGGGGACGATCCGGAATTCGGACGTGCAAGGGAGCAGGCATTCCTGGGCCCCTCGACCTTAGAGCCGGTCAACAAGCCTCCCTACTACGCCTGCGAGCTGGTTCCGGCTTACATCTATACCATCGGCGGCCTCCACTGGGGCGAAGGCGGCGAAACGCTTGACTGGGACGGCAACGCGATCCCCGGCCTGTATCACGCAGGAGATGTAGGCCAGTTCACGGAAGTAACGGTAATGGGCGTCCGGGACTGCATGGCAGCCGGCTCCTACGCCTGCCGCACGATCTGCGGCGCGCCTACCCGCACGATTCCCGGCGAATCCGCCGTGGTGATGGAGGTTTCGACGCCCGAGCAGAGGGAAGCGGCCGATATCACGAAATACGAGCTCTGAGAAGGCCGGACGGCCGGACGAAAAGCAAGCCCCCGTTTTGGGCGGCAAAAAAAGAACAGAGAGGGAATCCCGGGCAAACGCGGGGTTCCCTCCCCGTTTTTTTTGACTGCCCAAATGCCGCAGGAAGAAGAACAGCCGTCTGTGAGAGCCAAGTGCATACGGATGGGAAAACGGTATCCAACGCCGCTTTCCGGCTGTGGAAAGCAGGAAGGCGCTGTTTTCATAAAGCTCCTTGCACCCCTTCTGTTTCTCATGTATAATGGGAACAGAAAAAAGAGGACGAACCGAGACTGTGAACGACCGCCACAAAGCTATGCGTGCCGAAGAGAAGCGCTGGCAGGACTTTGGCACGGGCTACCGGCAAAATGAAGCGGAGAACCAGGCGCCAAAAGCGCGGGAGTAAGCAGCAAGAAGGGAGCGCTTTGTTATGGGACAATACCTGAACCCGGGGAATACCCTTTTCACGGAAGCCCTGCAATCAGAGATATATGTAGATAAGACAGGCCTGCTGGCGTATACAAATAAAGTAATCGGGACAAAGCAGAAGCTGGTCTGTGTAAGCCGTCCAAGACGTTTCGGGAAATCGATGGCAACCGAAATGATGGCGGCCTATTACAGCAAGGGCTGTGATTCCAAAACGCTGTTTGAACAGAAAAAAATAAGCCAGGCGGACAGCTTCCCCGCCCATTTAAACCGGCACAACGTGATTTATATGGACATTCAGCTGGCCCGCAGCGTCGCCAGCAACGAGGGGCTTTGCGGACAATTCCTTCCCTTTCTGCAAAAGCAGGTGATCGAAGAGCTCCAACAGGAGTTTGGAGAAACGACAGCCTGGAACGATAAATCCCTGGCAGGTACATTACAGAAAATCCATGCGGCGACCGGAGAACAATTTATTATAATTATTGACGAATGGGACTGCCTGTTCCGGGAAGAAAAGCATAACGTAACGCTACAAAAAGAATATATCACCTTCCTGCGCAGCTTGTTTAAAGGAGCGCAGGCGGAAGTCTGCATCAGCCTTGCATACCTTACGGGAATTCTGCCAATCAAAAAATATGGTACGGAATCCGCCCTAAATAATTTCAAAGAATTTACGATGGTGAATCCGGGGCAGCTGGCGGAATATATGGGATTTACAAAAGAAGAAGTAAGCGGCCTCTGCCGCCGGTACGGGATGGATTTTGCAGAAGCCAAGCAGTGGTACGACGGGTATTACTTCCAGGGAGAAACGCATGTCTACAGCCCGCGGTCGATTGTAGAGGCAATGCTGAACAAAGAATTCGGGAACTATTGGACACAGACCGAAACGTACGAAAGCCTCAAAGCGTATATCGACCTAAATTTTGACGGCCTGAAAGATGCGATCGTGAGGATGTTAGGCGGCGGCCGGTGTGAAGTAGATACGGGCGCATTCCAAAATGACATGACAACCTTCAAAAGCAAAGACGATATCCTAACCCTTTTGATCCACCTAGGTTACCTGTCCTATGACCGAGCCGGCAAGGCGGTTCTAATTCCCAATGAAGAAGTACGGGAAGAATTTGTACGGGCAGTCAAAAACGGTGGCTGGGATGCGATTGCCGGAATTTTAAAACGCTCCCAAAAACTGCTGGAGGACACGCTGGCGCAAAATTCTGCCAAGGTGGCGCAAGGGATTGCCGAGGCTCATAGCGAAGCTGCCTCAATCCTGGCCTATAACGATGAAAACGCTTTAAGCTGCGTGATCACTCTGGCATATATCAGCGCACGGGAAGAATATACGTTTATCCGGGAATTTCCGTCGGGAGAAGGCTTTGCCGATATGGTGCTTCTCCCCAAAAAGTATTCCGCAAAACCGGCAATCCTGATCGAGCTGAAATGGGACAAATCACCGGAAAGCGCAATAG
>CANSWW010000180.1 GCA_947650845.1 uncultured Lachnospiraceae bacterium | reverse complement strand
GGATCAGAAAGCGTATCGCTACCTGACAGAGCGGGGGCTGTCCGATGATACGATCCGCCGCTTTGGCCTCGGATTTGCAAACCCGTATGAAAACGATCTCTACCTGTATCTGAAGAAAAAGGGATACGGCGACAGCCTGTTAAAAGAAACGGGTCTGGTAAAGATTACGGAGCGGGGCTCGTATGATAAGTTCTGGAACCGCGTCATGTTTCCGATCATGGATGTAAACGGCCGCGTAATCGGCTTTGGCGGCCGCGTGATGGGGGAGGGGGAGCCCAAATATCTGAACTCGCCGGAGACAAAGGTGTTTGACAAGGGGCGCAACCTCTATGGCCTGAATATCGCCCGCACGGCCAAGGAACCTTATATCCTGATCTGCGAGGGCTACATGGATACGATTTCCCTGCACCAGGCCGGGTTTACCAATGCAGCGGCCTGCCTGGGGACGGCGATGACCCCGGGACAGGCGAATTTGTTAAAACGGTATACAAGCGAGATTATCTTGACCTATGACAGCGACGGAGCCGGCGTGAAGGCGGCATTGCGAGCGATCCCGATCCTTAAGGAAGTGGGAATGACCGTCAAGGTACTGAATTTGAAGCCCTATAAAGATCCGGATGAATTTATCAAAGCATTGGGCGCCGACGCGTTCAGACAGCGGATCGCCGAGGCGGCAGGAAGCTTTTTGTTTGAGATCGGCCAGCTGTACGGCCAGTACGATATGAAGGACCCGGAGAGCAAGACGAAATTCCATCGGGCGGTGGCCGCCAAACTGTGCGGTTTTTCTTCCGAGCTGGAGCGCAGCAATTATATGGAAGCCGTGTGCGAAGCCTACCGGATCCCCTTTGCGAGCATGCGCCAGCTGGTCGGCGAGGAGGCCCTTCGGACCGGGCTTTCCGCGTCGCCGCGGCCGGCACCCCGTCCGGCCCGGGAAAAAAGGCGGGAGAGGGAGGACGGGATCCGCACCTCGCAGAAGCTTTTGCTGACCTGGCTGATCGAAGCGCCGCAGCTGTATCCGAAGATTGCCGGCCTTTTGTCGCCTGCGGATTTTACGGAGGAATTGTACCGGCGCGTGGCGACACTGGTGTGGGAGCAGCTGCAAAACGGGCTGGTGAACCCGGCGGCGATCGTAAATCGTTTTATCAACGATGCCGAGGAGTATAAGGAGGTCGCTTCCTTATTTAATACAAAACTGCGCGGAGATATGACCAAGGAGGAAAAAGAAAAGGCGTTTTCGGAGACGGTGCTACGCGTCAAACGGCATAGTTTGGATGCGGCCGGCCGGCAGGCGGCAGATGTAGCCACGCTGCAGGAGATTTTAAAGCAGCAGGCGGCCCTCAAAGACCTGCATATTTCTTTTAATTAGGGAAAGAATGAGTATAAACAGCGGCGAAGAGAGGAGATCCATGAGCGGACAGTTGGAAAGAACCCTGACAGACACAGAAGAGAAAGAGATTCCGTTGCTGGAGCTGGAGGAAGAGGAGCCGGCGGACTTGCCGGAAGAGCTTCCCGAGGAGAGCGACGATCCGGTCCGGGCGTATCTGAAGGAGATCGGCAAAATACCGCTCTTGACGAGTGAGGAGGAGGCGGAACTGGCAAAACGGATTGAGGCCGGGGATGAGCAGGCCAAAAAGCGCCTGGCCGAAGGGAACCTGCGTCTGGTGGTCAGTATCGCCAAGCGCTATACCGGTCATGGCCTGCAGCTGTTAGACCTGATTCAAGAGGGAAATATCGGCCTGATGAAGGCCGTGGAAAAATTCGATTATCATAAGGGCTTTAAATTCAGCACCTATGCGACCTGGTGGATCCGTCAATCGCTGACGCGTTCGATCGCCGATCAGTCGCGGACCATCCGAATTCCCGTGCACATGGTAGAAAATATCAATCGTCTGATGCGCACGATGCGCGCGATGACCCAGGAGCTGGAGCGCGATCCTACGCCGGAGGAGCTGGCCGAGCGGCTGAATATTTCCGTGGAACGGGTGTTTGAAATTCAGAAATTTGCGCTGGAGCCGGTTTCACTGGAGTCGCCGGTGGGGGATGAGGACGATACGCACCTGGGCGATTTTATCAAAGACGAGCAAGGGGCGGTGCCGGCCGACGAGGCGGCGCTCACGGTCCTCAGAGAGCAGCTGGGAGAGGCGCTTCAGACGCTGAGCCCGCGGGAGCAGCAGGTGATCCGGCTGCGATTCGGCCTGGATGACGGCCATGTGCGCACGCTGGAGGAGGTGGGCCGCGAGTTTAATGTGACGCGGGAACGGATCCGCCAGATTGAGGCCAAGGCCCTCAGAAAGCTGCGTCATCCCAGTCGCAGCAAGCGGCTGCGGGATTTTCTGGAATAAAAGAGGATATACAAATGATACTGTCAAAGAGGCTGGCCACGATCGCATCGTTTGTCCCGCCCGGTCGTCGCATTGCGGACGTGGGGACCGATCATGGCTACATTCCGATTTATTTGGTAGAAAACGGGATTGCGCCCCGGGCGGTTGCGATGGACGTACGAAGCGGCCCGTTAAGGCGGGCGGCGGAGCATGTGCGCAGCCGGGGACTCCAGGAGCGGATCGTCCTGCGCTTGAGCGACGGACTGGATGAGTTGAAGCCGGGCGAAGCAGATACGGTAATCATCAGCGGGCTGGGAGGTCCTCTGATGACGGAGATTTTAAAACGCGGCTGCCGGGTGGCGCAGACCGTCGAATCGTTCGTATTGTCGCCGCAGTCGGATATTCCGGGCGTGCGTGTTTTTTTACGGGAGAACGGCTACCGGATTGAGAAGGAAGCGTTTCTGAGGGACGAGGGGAAATATTATACGGTGATGCGGGCGGTGCATGGCGAGAGCGTGGCGGAGGATGCGTTGGACGATCGTTATGGCGGATATCTGTTAAGACAAAGAGACCCGCTTCTCAGAGAATATTTGACCCTTGAGGCGGCAAGGCTTTACGCACTGTCGCAGGCGCTGGCGGACTCGCCTAAGGAAAAGACGCTTCGGCGCTGCCGGCAGGTGGAACAGGAACGGATCGAGGTAGAGCAGGCACTGGCAAGGATGGAGGGCTGAGCGGATGGAATGCAGAGAAATTTTAGAGGTTTTAAACCGGATGGCGGACGTCTCTTACGCCTGCGGCTGGGATAATGTGGGGCTTCTCGCAGGGCGCAGGGATAAGGAGGTCCATCGTGTGACCGTAGCGCTGGACGCCGATGACCGGGCAGTGGAGGAGGCGGTCCAAGGCGGCAGCGAGCTGCTTGTAACGCACCACCCCCTTTTATTTTCCCCGGTCAAACGGATCACCGACGAGAGTCCGGTGGGACGACGCCTGCTTACGCTTTTGCGCCGGGACATGTGCCTGATCAGCATGCACACCAATTTTGACATAGCTCCCGGCGGAATGGCGGATTTGGCGGCGGATCGCTTGGGCCTTGTGAACCGAGCGCCGCTTGAGATCACCGGAGAAGCGTTAGAGGGTCCGTATGGGATCGGGATCGTCGGCGACCTGCCGGGAGAACCGGCGACGCTTGAGAGGCTTTGCTTTCGGGTAAAGGAAGCGTTTGGCTTGCAAAGCGTGCAGCTGTATGCGCCGGATGTGCCGAAAGAAGCGGTCCGGGTAGCGGTCTGTCCCGGTTCCGGCAAGGATGCCATCCCGTTTGCGCAGGCAGCAGGAGCCCAGGCGCTGGTCACGGGCGATATCACCTATCATTACGGGACGGACGCGGCGGCCGAGGGGCTGGCGATCATCGACGCCGGACATTATGGGCTGGAGCATATTTTTATACCGTATATGACCGCCTATCTGAAAAAGCAGCTGCCGGCGCTGTCGGTGGATCCGGTAGCGGTGCGGCCGCCCGTGCGGATTTTATAGAAAGACAGAGGAGGAATCAAAGATGGGAGAAAACAAGACATACCGGATTACGGTACAGGGGGAGACAAAGGAGTATGCGGCCGGAACGCCGTATGAGCAGATTGCCGAGGAATTTCAGGCCGGATACAAGGCGCCGATTGTCCTGGCAACGGTGAACGGAAAGCTGAGCGAGCTGTTTAAATGCGTGGACAAGGACGCGGAAATCTCCTTTGTGACGATGGCGGACACGCCGGGGATCCAGAGCTATCACCGCAGTGCGGTTCTGCTGGCGCTGAGAGCCTTCTATAAAGTATTGGGCCATGAGCGTCTGGAAAAGGTAACGGTGGAATTTTCGGTCAGCAAGGGGCTTTACATAGAACCGAAAGGAGATTTTACGCTCGATACGGCGCTGCTTACGGCGATTGAGGACTATATGCGCAAGATGGTAGCGCAGGAGCTGCCGATCGGGAAGCGTTCGGTGGGGACCGACGAGGCCATTGAGGTGTTCCGTAAGCATAAGATGGTAGATAAGGAAAAGCTTTTTTCCTACCGCCGGGTTTCCCGCGTCAACCTGTACCGGATCGGCACATTTGAGGACTATTTTTACGGATACATGGTTCCTAATACAAAGTATCTGAAATGGTTTAAATTATACCTGTATGCCGATGGCTTCGTGCTGCAGCTGCCGCAGAAAAACGCGCCGACGACGCTGCAGCCCTTTGAGCCCAGCGAGAAGGTGTTCCGGACGCTGCAAGAGTCAAATCACTGGAGCAATCGCCTGGGAGTAGGAGCCGTCGGCTACTTGAACGATTTGATTGTAAAGGGAGGCTTAGGGGAGCTGATCCTGGTGCAGGAAGCCCTGATGGAAAAGAAGCTGAGCCGGATCGCCGAGGAGATCGCGGCGGACCGCCGCAAAAAAATTATCCTCATTGCGGGGCCCTCTTCCTCGGGCAAGACCTCGTTTTCACACCGGCTCTCGGTCCAGCTAAAGACCTATGGGCTGACGCCGCATCCGGTTGCGGTCGACAATTATTTCCGTGACCGCTCGCAGGCGCCGCGCGACGAGCAGGGCAACTACAATTTTGAAGCGCTGGAATGCGTGGATGTGGAGCTCTTTAACGAGCAGATGCTACAGCTTCTGGCCGGCGAGGAGGTGACGCTGCCGCGCTATAATTTCACGCTGGGCAAGCAGGAGCTGGGCTGCGGCAGCCGTATGAAGCTGGCGGCGGACGATATCCTGGTAATAGAAGGGATCCATTGCCTGAACGACCGTATGACCTACCGTCTGCCGGCAGACTGCCGTTACCGGATCTATATCAGCGCGCTGACTCAGTTAAATATCGATGAGCATAACCGGATTCCTACGACCGACGGTCGGCTGATCCGCCGTATCGTCCGCGACGCCCGCACGCGGGGCTACTCGGCACGGGATACGATTGCCCAGTGGAGCAGCGTGCGCCGGGGCGAGGAGGAGAATATTTTCCCGTTCCAGGAAAGCGCGGACGTGGTGTTCAATTCGGCGCTGATTTACGAGCTGTCCGTATTGAAATCCTACGCGGAGCCGCTGCTGTTCTCAGTTCCCAAGGATTGTCCCGAATACCAGGAGGCCAAGCGGCTTTTGAAATTCTTTGATTATTTCCTGCCGGTGGCCAGCGAGGATATCCCGCGAAATTCGCTTTTGCGGGAGTTTATCGGGGGAAGCCTGTTCCCGGTAGGCTAAAGGGAGGGACGCGGCAGGGAAAAAATGTCCCCGTTTAATTTACAAAACGGTTCATTTATGTTAAAATCGTTTTTGACAACGAGTCGTACAAATGATCGCAGCTGCAAGCGCCGCAAGGCGGCAGGTGAGGAAAGTCCGGGCTTCACAGGGCAGGATGCCGGTTAACGGCCGGTGGGGGTGACCCTAAGGATAGCGCAACAGAAATAAACCGCCCCGCCCCCGCGGGGTAAGGGTGGAAAGGCAGTGTAAGAGACTACCGCCGTCCTGGTAACAGGGCGGGCACATGCAAGCCCCATCCGAAGCAAGACCAAACAGAAAGCATAAGACGGCCCGTCTGCTTTCGGGTAGGTCGCTTGAGCCTGGCGGTGACGTCAGGCCTAG
>CANSWW010000179.1 GCA_947650845.1 uncultured Lachnospiraceae bacterium | reverse complement strand
AGCATTGCTTCCATGAATCCTCCTTATTTTAGATTCTATAATCTATTGTATGGGGACGGAAGCGGGATGTGCAAGGGGGAGGGCGGGAGACGGGCGGAAAGGGAAGTGGCTTTTATGCCCCGGGGCAGGCAGCTTGGATAACAAAAAACTCACACCTCCTGAAACTACAGAAAGTGTGAGCTACGAAAGGAGAAGCTACTGGGGGGACTCGAACCCCCGACCTGCTGATTACGAATCAGCTGCTCTACCAACTGAGCCACAGTAGCATCACGTCGTGCCGTCCGGCGGCGACATTCGATATTATACAACAGGAAAAGCAGGTTGTCAACTACTGATTGAAAAACTTCTCAAAAATCGAAACTTGCATTTTTGCGGATATCTGCTAGAATAGATTTGAGCAAAGGCTTGTTGCGACAAGCGGCCGGCCCTTGCGTTTCACGAAGGGGAGACAAGAGCGAATGGAAGCCTACACAAGCTTTGCGCAGGTTTATGACCTGTTTCAGGACAATATCCCGTATGACAGCTGGTGCGCGTATCTGGCGGGGCTTTTGGGCGAATATGGGATTGACGGCGGCCTGGTGCTGGATTTGGGATGCGGCACAGGCTGCTTGACGGAACGGCTGGCCGCCCGCGGCTTTGACATGATCGGGATCGATCAGTCGCAGGAGATGCTGGGGATTGCCATGGAACGGAAAGACATAAGCGGTTCCTCTACCCTGTATCTGTGCCAGGATATGCGGGAGTTTGAGCTGTATGGGACCGTGGCCGCCGTGATAAGCGCCTGCGATTGTTTGAATTATATCACGGAGCCGGCGGAGCTTGGCGAAGTGTTTCGCCTGGTAAATAATTACCTGGATCCGGGCGGGGTTTTCCTCTTTGACATGAATACGCCTTATAAATATGAAGTACTGCTGGCGGACCATACCTTTGCGGAGGTACGGGAGGAGGGCAGCTTTATATGGGAAAATTTCTACGATGAGGAATCCGGCATCAATGAATACGATTTGACGCTGTTTATCCGCGAAGGGAGCGGCGGCTGCTACCGGCGGTTCCGGGAAACGCATTACCAGCGGGCCTATACGCTGGCGGAAGTACGCCGTGCGGCCGAGGAGGCCGGGCTTATATGGGAAGCGGCTTACGACGCGTTTACCAAGGAACCGGTGCGCGGGGAC
The DNA here is from genome assembly GCA_947650845.1 of uncultured Lachnospiraceae bacterium. Lineage (GTDB taxonomy): Bacteria > Bacillota > Clostridia > Lachnospirales > Lachnospiraceae > RGIG7193. The sequence goes on along the minus strand of CANSWW010000179.1, from coordinate 4,852 downwards.
AGCGAACGGGTGCATGTGATTCTGCGGGAGCAGGGAAAGGAAGCGGTCCGCGGACGATAAGACGGCCCTGAAAGGCACGGCTTTGGCTAAAAGGAGTGAAGAGATGGAAGATTATATTATAAAGGCGGCGGCGGCCGATTATCAGATTCGGGCCTATGCGGCGACGACGAGGGAGCTGGTGGAGTTTGCCAGGAGCGCTCATAATACCAGTCCGGTGGCCACGGCGGCGCTGGGACGCCTGCTGACGGCAGGAGCCATGATGGGAAGCATGATGAAGGGGGAGGAGGATCTTCTGACCTTAAAAATCGAGGGGACCGGGCCGATCGGCGGCATTGTGGTCACGGCGGATTCCCACGCCGGCGTCAAGGGATATGTATACAATCCCGAGGTGCTGATTCACGCGAAGGCCAACGGAAAGCTGGACGTATCGGGCGCGATCGGGGCCGGGATGCTGCAGGTGATACAGGACAGCGGCCTGAAGGAACCATATGTGGGACAGATTGCGCTGGTCAGCGGGGAGATTGCCGAGGATCTGACCTATTACTACGCGACCAGCGAGCAGACGCCCTCCTCGGTGGCGCTGGGCGTTTTGATGAACCGTGAAAATACGGTGCGCCAGGCGGGCGGCTTTATCTTACAGCTGCTGCCGGGGACGGATGAGGCGGTCATTGACCGGCTGGAGGAAAAGCTTGCGCGGATTGTTTCGGTGACGCAGATGCTCGAGGACGGCATGACGCCGGAGGATATCCTCGGGGAGGTGCTGGGGGATTTCGGCCTGGAAATTTTGGAAAAGATACCGGCCCGTTTCCACTGCAACTGCAGCAAGCACCGGGTGGAGAAAGCGATTGTAAGCCTGGGGGAGAAGGATTTGCGGGAGCTTTCGGAGGCTGACGAGCCGATTGAGGTGAGCTGTCATTTTTGCAATACCAGCTATACGTTTACCCCGCAGGAAATGAGGGATATCTTAGTGCGCAGCGGCAAGGCGGCCGCAAAAGAAGCGCCGCATACGGGAGCGTGAAGCGATGAAAACACAGGAGAAGAAAAGGCAGGAGGGACAGAGGGCGACAGGCCGCCGCTGTTTTTACAACGGCTGGCATCATTTTTTGACGATCACTCATCATAAACTGCTGGTAATGGAGTATTGCTTTCGGGTAGGGCTTTACCGACAGGGACTGCTCCACGATTTGTCGAAATATGTTCCGGAGGAATTTCGTACGGGCATCCGCTATTATCAGGGCTTTAAAAGCCCGAATTCGGCGGAACGGGAGGCCATAGGATATTCCCGGGCCTGGCTGCACCATAAAGGACGCAACAAGCATCATTTTGAGTATTGGATCGACATTCGTGGGAAGGGCGATCCGACCCTGGTGGGGATGCCGATGCCGACCCGCTATGTGGTGGAGATGTTCTGTGACCGGATCGCTGCCTGCAAGGTATATCTGAAAGATCGGTACACGGATCGAAGTCCGCTCGAATATTGGGAGAAAAATGTCCATATGGTGGCCATTCATCCGGACTCGGCCGCGCTTTTGGTGTGGATGCTTACCTTGCTGGCCGGTCGCGGCGAGCGAGCGGCCTTTCGCATCATAAAGAAAAAAATTGTAAAGCCCCGCTACCGTCGGGGAGCAGGCGGCTCCTTTTAGGGAGTCGGTTAAAGAAAGGAGACGACCGCGGGAGCGGTTTCTCATAAGGGAGCGCCACTACAAGTGTGCGTAAAATGTCCTGAGAGCATGGACGGTAAGGAGGAAAAAAACATGAAAACAAGAAACAGAGTATTGGCGGTGCTGCTGGCGTGCCTGCTGGCCTTCGGGCTTACGGCGTGCGGCTCGAAAGAGCAGGCGCCTGAGGAGGTTTATGCGGCCGCTGTGGCAAAGACGAATGAACTGAGCGGCCTGGACGCGAATCTGGATATGACAATGACCATGTCGGACGGCACGGAATCCATGGACATTGCGATGGCCGCGGTGATGAAGATCCAGGATATGAATAAGGATACGATGGCCATGGATATGAAGATGGACATCAGCCTGATGGGAATGACCATGACGATGCAGACCTATTACACGGATGGCTACTACCTGATGGAGTCGATGGGGCAGAAGGTAAAATATGCCATGCCGTTGGACGAAGCGATGGGCCAGACCGCCATGCTGCAGGAGATCGGCGCCGAGGCGTTAGGAGAGATCGAGATGAGCGAGGCGGACGGCATTACAACGCTGTCGTTTGAGGTGGACACCGCGAAGCTCTTAGAGGAAGGCATGATGGAAGAATACATGGGCATGCTGGAAAACCTGGGTTTAAGCGGGATGGATGATTCCGGTATGACATACAATTCGCTGAACGGCACGGTGACGATCAATAAAGACGGTTATATTGCCAGCAATGCGATGCAGATGAGCGGCAGTATTGAGGAAAGCGGCCAGAAGATGGACTTCACCATGGATATAAACGTTACCTACAACAATCCGGGACAGGATGTGACGATTGACCTCCCCAATGCGGACGACTTTATGGAAATCGATCCGTCCATGCTGGGCTAAGCATGAACATTTTTGAGATTTTGGGACCGGTGATGGTGGGCCCTTCAAGCTCCCATACCGCGGGGGCCGTGCGGATCGGGAATATCACCCGTAAAATACTGGGGGAGACGCCGGTATGGGCCGAAATTCTGCTGCACGGCTCCTTCGCGGCGACCGGCAGCGGGCACGGCACCGACCGGGCGCTGCTGGCAGGGCTTTTGGGAATGGAGCCGGACGACGGGCGTATCCCCCGCAGCGAAGAGGAGGCCAGGGCGGCCGGGCTTGCGTGGAAGTTTATTCCCGGCCAGCTGCGGGACGCGCATCCGAATACGGCGGTGTTGACCGTACGGGCCGCCGACGGCCGCACGGTAAAGGTACAAGCCTCTTCGCTGGGCGGCGGGCGGATCATGGTCAATCAAATCGATGGGATCCGCGTGGATTTTACCGGTGAAAAACCGACCTTGATCGTGCAGAACGAGGACAAGCCCGGCGTATTGGCGGCGATCACCTATGCGCTGTCGGCGCAGGACGTAAATATCGCCACACTGCAGCTCTACCGCAACCAAAAAGGCGGCTATGCCTTTACGATCGCGGAAACGGATTCCGATATCAGCGAGGAAGTGTTAAGCCAGTTGCGGGAAATGAAGGGTGTGCTGCAGGTGATTCGCATTGCTTCAGAGGAGGAAGGATAATGGGATTTCATTCGTTGGAGCAGATCTGCGGTCTGTGCCGGGAGCAGAAAAAAAGCTTTTATCAGGTCATTCTGGAGGATGACATGAAGGAGCGGGACGTGACGCAGGAGGCTTCCCACCGGAAGATGAACCAGATGTGGCAGGCGATGCAGGAGGCGGCCAGAGAATACGATCCGCGGCTGAAATCGGCCAGCGGCTTAAGCGGCAGCGACGGCGGCCTGGCGGCGGCGTATTACGCGTCCAAGGATTCCTTGTGCGGATCGTTTATGGGCGAGGTAGTAACAACGGCGATTCAGATGGCCGAATCCAATGCCTGCATGCGCCGGATTGTGGCGGCGCCGACGGCCGGCTCCTGCGGGGTATTGCCGGCCGTGCTGATCCCGTGCCGGAAGCGCTTCGGGCTGTCCGACCGGCAGATCTGCGAGGCGCTTTATGTAGCGGCCGGCTTGGGGCAGGTCATTGCGTCCCGGGCTTTTATTGCCGGGGCTACCGGAGGCTGCCAGGCGGAGATCGGCTCGGCCTCGGCCATGGCGGCCGGCGCGCTTGCATATCTGCGCGGAGGCGGCGCGGAGGCGATCTGCGATGCCTGCGCGATTGCCCTCAAGGCGCTGATGGGCCTGGTCTGCGATCCGGTGGCCGGCCTGGTGGAGGTGCCCTGCGTGAAACGCAATGTAATCGGGGCCGTGAACGCCATGACGGCGGCCGATCAGGCGCTGGCGGGAATTCACAGCTTTATTCCGGCCGATCAGGTCATCGACGCGATGCGGGAGGTCGGGGAAAAAATGGACGCGTCCCTGCGGGAAACGGGCCTGGGCGGCCTGGCCGCGACGCCAAAGGGACAAACGGTCCGCTTGTAAGCGGCGCAAAAAGGACTCCCCGGATCGAGGAGTCCTTTTTGATCGTGCGCCATATCTTTCATAGAAGCTTTGATTGGCGGCAGCTCTTTGTATGTATTATAGCTTGGAATAGCCGTGCCCGTTTACCATCGCGTCCAGCCGCTGCTTATTTTTGCACAGCGGGCAGTTGTGGATCTCGTAGGCTTGATAGCCGGGGATATCGCTGGTATCGAACATCGACTCAACCTTCAGACCGCCGACCGACTGGATTGCGCTGAATACGGAGAAGATGGCCTGTACATGGCCGCCGTAATACTCGATGCAGCGCAGGCTGCGGCGCAGGGTTTTGCCGGTCGTGGTCGTGGCTAAAAGCAGGATGATGTTCTTGTTCTGAATGGCGGTCAGCATATTTTCACGAAACAGCATCTGGTTTGTCATATTGACTTCCGGCGTGACCACGTAGACGGTCTGGTGCATGTTCATGCAGGGGAAGTTCCCCTTTTCCAGCTCTTCGGCCACGTAAGCGCCGATGACCTCGCAGCCGTCCAGACAGCAGATGGTATCCACTACCGTGTCCCCCGGCAGGCGTTGGACGAAGGCCTTGCCGACGGCGGCCGCCTCCGAACGACGCGTTTTCAGACCGGTCATGTCCGCATAGTAATTGATGTGGGAATGACTGGTAGCGAAATGCCCGGGAATCGCTCTGAGAATGATGTTGCTCCCCGCCCGAGAGTAAAACTTGATTACCTTATTTTCCATATCTTCTCCTTTCCTTGTTACGTCCTGCTTGCAGGACATAGTGGTA
>CANSWW010000178.1 GCA_947650845.1 uncultured Lachnospiraceae bacterium | reverse complement strand
CCTAAAAGGAGTTTTGTATTTTATGGAATCGATCGCCACATCCTTTATTCGATTTGAATACTGGGCTCAGCCCTCCGCATGTCCCGTTTCTTTCTCTTTTAGAACCTCCACCTGACACCGACGCTTCTTCCCTTTGCGGTCATAGGCAATCCCCACCGCCACAATTCGTCCCGTATAGCGAGACGTTTCTCCCGGTCGCCCCTGAAAACACAGCGCGTGGCGGCGGTCTTTTATCTGGCGAATGGCTGCTTCCGGCGTATGGTCAATTTTTAGTTTCAAAATGATACCATCCTTGGCCAGATTCCGATCCGGATAAAAGAAAAAGTCTGCATAGCCGATCCCCGCCTTGTCCTCCCGCTCCATGCGGTAGGAATCTCTTGCATCGTATCGATATCGCCCTTTTTGGCGGCCTCCGACATCCGCTCGGAAGCATGGGAATTCATTCGTCAATTGCTTTCACCGGCCCGAAGGCCTGTGGCCTTTCCTTCTGTTCTGTCCTTCTTTCCTGCCGTTCTTTCCCCTCCCTCCCAATCCCTTCTTTCCTCCCGCTAAAAACCGCCGATATATACAGTATAGCCAAAAATTACCTTCCCCTGGCAAGAAAGGAGTCCCCCACTATGAAGATCGGCGAGGCCCAGCAGCACTACTCCACGCAAATCAACGAACTATGGAACCGGAAACGGGAGCTCCTTGCGCAAAAAAAAGAGGCGCAGGCCCACGGCGGCGCAAGCCAGGCCCTGCTCGATGAACTGCAGGCCGTCTCGGCGGAACACGAAAAAATGTCTGCCTTTATGGAAGAATTCACGAACTATAAAACGGCCCTTCAGAATATCCAGGCCGCCAGACAGCAGGGAGAAGCCGAGGCCAAAAGCATGCAGGATCTTGCCAAATGCATGGAGATCTCCCGGCGGATCTCAAACGGCGATCATGTCCCGCCCTCCGATGAAGAAAAACTGATGAATTATAGCATGGAACTTTATCTCGCCGCGAAAAACGCCGGGATGCTAAAGCAGGACAAAGACAGCAAAGATTATGATTCCCTATGGGAGGAAGAAGAGGGCGATACGCCTCCTGTAGAGGACAACATCGATGATACGGAATGCACTATGGAAGGGCCCGATCTCGAGCTTGTATGAAACGCCGCCAAGGAGCCGCAAGGGAAGCCACTCCCCCGGCTCCCTTACTTTTACCCCAGCCGAACCATCTGTTCCAGTGCGACCGAGCAGACCACGGCTCCGGCCTCCGTCTGCGGCCCATGTATCTTGTGGATCGTCTCCAAAATCACATTGCGGCTGCCCGGCATCGCCACAATAGCAATAATCTCCTTTTCCTCCTGCCGCGCAAAGCCATACAGATCCGACTCGCTGCTGCCCCCGGCAAAGCGTGAACGAATAATCGTCCCCCCTCTGGCGCCCGCCGCCCGCGCCGTATTCATCACTTCATCGGTATAACCCTGGTTTACCATTACCAAAATCAGGCTTCCGTTGTCCTCTCTCTCCATCCTCCCGTCTCCTTTCTCCGATAGCTCCGCCTGCCCGGGGCGAGACGCGTCCGTCTCACGACCATTCTCCTCACGACCATTCTCTCCGTAGTCTCCCGCCTGTCCCCTAAGCGCCGCACCCAGGCTGCCCGTTACTGCTGTCAAGGCCGTCGAAAAAGCAATCCCCTTCGCCCTTACCGGCACATCCTCCTTCAGCTGCTCCATCAGCCTGCGCATAACGGCGGCCGACGCCAGGCTCAGTATGATCTCCCGCTCGCTGCCTCCCATGCCCAGGATATCCAAAAGCTCCGACGATGCCGTGCCGCGGCCGTAGCTCTGGTAATGCCAGCATATCCCCTGCTCCCGATACAGGCGCATCAGCCCGGCCGCCTGTCCCCGTTCCACAATCGAAACCAACAGCCAAATCCCTTTTTTCCGTTCCGTCATTCCCGCCTCTTTTCTTTCTCCTCTCATCCTGCCAATCCCGCTGCCGGTCCCCCCAATGCCACTCGGGGCAACCGTTTTTTAATCCAAATATAAAATCCCACCGCTTACATTCTCCGGGAGCAATTCCTCGGCATCGCCGGAAACGTTCGCACTGCCGGCCGTAGTGCCTGCCGCATAGCCTTTTCCCGATCCTGTCGGCCGCCGCCCGCGGCTTCTTTGGCCCAGCCGACTCCTCAAACCGGCCAGCTGCAGGGTAAAAAGCGGCGCCAGCGCCACCAGCGCTACCAGCCCAAAGGCATCGGCCATAATGTCGCCGCCCAGCGCCGCACAGGCTCCCATCCCAAACGGAAGCACAAACGTCGCTGTCATCGGACCGCTGGCTACGCCGCCCGAATCAAACGCCACCGCCGTAAACATCTGCGGCACGAAAAAGGCCATCAGCAGAGCCGCCCCGTACCCGGGCGCCAAAAACCACATGACCGGGATCCCTGTCAAAATCCGCAGCATACCAAGTCCTACGGCGACCGCCACCCCGACGGACAGGCCGCGCCCAATCACCCGTTCCGTAATCGCGCCGCCCGACACTTCTTCCACCTGCCGGCACAATACCTGCACCGCCGGCTCCGCCTTAACAATATAATACCCCATCAGCATCCCCACCGGAACCAATAGCCAGGGATGCCTCCCTAACGCCATCAGTCGGCCGATGTTCTGCCCCGCCGGCATAAAGCCCACGTTCACCCCCGTAAGGAACAGCACCAGCCCCACATAGGTATAGAAAAAGCCCGACACAATCCGCAGTACCTGCCAGCGGTGAAACCGGTGCGAAATCCCCTGAAACAGTGCAAAAATCAGAAGGATCGGCCCGACAGCCACCGCCACCTCCTTTATGTATTCCGGCAGCGACACAAATAGCAGTCGCGCCGCATCGGCCGTCGTCTGCGGATCCGCCGGCGCCGCCGCCTCATAGGCAACCGACGCCGGTTTATACAAAATTCCCAGCAGAAGCACCGACAAAACCGGGCCTACGCTGCACAAAGCAATCAAGCCGAAGCTGTCGCTGCCCGAATTCTTATCGCTTCGCACGGAAGCCATGCCAACCCCCAGGGACATGAAGAAGGGGACGGTCACCGGCCCCGTCGTCACGCCGCCCGAATCAAACGAAACAGCCAAAAACGAATCCGGCGCCCAAAGCACCAGCAAAAATACCAGGCCATAGGCCGCAAGCAGCGCATGCGACAGCCGAATCTTGCAAATCATGCGCAGCTGTGCCAGCAGCAAAAAAAGTCCCACGCCAAACGCCACCGCACCGATCAGGACTGCGTCCGGCACTCCCGGCACCTGCCTGGCCAGCACCTGCAAATCCGGCTCCGCCACCGTAACCACCACGCCAAGGACCAGGCAGGCCAACAGCGGCAGCCCCTTCCTCTTAAATCGGCTCAAAAACACGCCCAGGCCCTCGCCCATCGGGATCATCGACATATCCACTCCCAGCGTAAAGAATACCATGCCGAGCACCACCAAAACCGCCCCAAACAAAAACAGCACCAAAGTCCCCACAGGCATGGGGACAATGGTGATGCTTAAAAGCAACACTATCATGGAAATCGGCAGCACCGATGCCACCGCTTCCTTCATTTTTTCATACAACCGGCTGTCTTTTTGCAAACAATCCCTGCCTTTCCTGCGCTCACTCCCGGTTCCTTTACACACTCTTGCGGTTTTCTTTATTTACGTCCGTATTCTTCGGACAGAACCGTATACCTACAGTATATCGGATTTCCCCTTTTCCCGCAAACACTATGACGCTAAGGAACCGCTAAAAATAAGCCGTATTCTGCCCGAAATCGCTTTCAGGCCATTTTCCCCGGCAAAATCCGCTTTCACAGCCTGCCGCCATATGCTATACTGAAGCTGTTCCTTTTTCTCGGCAACACAGCCCTCTTTTTGGGAGGAGTATTTCCATAGGAGTGTCTCATGCCTGTTTTCAAGACTTCTCTCCTGCGCCGCCGAAACGCCCTGGAGAACCTGCTGGTCACCGCCGCCATCCTGCTCGTCACCACCTGTATTGCCTTCCTATATTGGTTTGCCACCGAGCACTCGGCCAATACCGCCCTCTTTTATGTGACGGCGCTGGTCGCGGTCGCCCGCTACACTACCGGCTACCTGCCCGGAATCCTCGCCTCCTTAGTCGGCGTCGTCTGCGTCAATTATTTCTTTACCTATCCGGCCTTTACGCTGGATTTTACCCTGGCCGGCTACCCGGTCACCTTCCTGGCAATGCTTTTGATCTCCGTCGCCGTCACTACCGTCACTTCCCATATGAAGGAACAGGCGCAGGCGCTCTCCCGCCATGAAAAGCTGCTGGCCGAGGCCGAAAAGGAAAAAATGAAGGCGAACCTCCTGCGGGCCATTTCCCACGACCTGCGCACCCCCCTCACCGGCATCATCGGCGCCAGCTCCTCATATCTGGAAAACGGACGCCTCTTAACGGACACGGAAAAAGACGCCCTGATCCGCAATATTTCCGAGGATGCGCAGTGGCTGCTGCACATGGTGGAAAATCTGCTTTCCATCACAAGAATCCAGAACGATACATCTACGGTAACCCGCACTCTGGAGCCTGTAGAAGAGGTCGTAGCCGAAGCGGTCGAACGTCTGCGCAGCCGCTATCCCGGCGCTCACATACAGGTTGCCATCCCGGAAGAGTTCCTGATGATCCCCATGGACGCGATCCTGATCGAACAGGTCATCCTAAACCTGCTCGAAAACGCCATTATTCACGCTAAAAGCACCCGTCCCATCCGCTTTTGTGTCACCTGCGACGCCCACAGCGTAACTTTTACCGTACGCGACTACGGCGAGGGGATCCCGAAGGAACGCCTGGGAACGATTTTTGACGCGGTTCCCTCCTCTCCTGTCTCTTCCATCGATGGACACAAAGGGATGGGGATCGGCCTGTCCATCTGCAAAACAATTATCCTTGCCCACCAGGGAACCATCGAGGCCCACAATACGGAGGAAGGTGCTGAATTTTCCTTCTGCCTTCCCAGAGAGGAGAACCCCCATGCCACAGAAACTAACGGTTCTGATTATTGAAGATGAACGCAACATCTGCGATTTTATTTCTACCAGCTTAACCTCACAGGACTACCGCGTACTCACAGCCTATACCGGCAAAGCCGGGCTCTCGCTGATCGCTTCCCAAGGCCCCGACATCGTCCTGCTTGATCTGGGCCTGCCGGATTTGGACGGGCTGGAGCTGATCCGCCAGGTACGCTCCTGGTCGGCTGTCCCGATTCTTGTGATTTCGGCACGCACCGGGGAACGCGACAAGGTGGCCGCCCTCGACCTGGGCGCGGACGACTACGTCACCAAGCCATTCGGCTCCTCTGAGCTGATGGCCCGTATCCGCACCGCCATCCGCCACAGCCATCGCCTAAACGGCGCCGACGGCGTGCAGCAGCCCTTTTGCTACGACGGCCTGACCATCGATTTTGACCGCCGCCAGGTCACGCTGCACGGCGAACCCATTCATTTGACACAGATCGAGTACAAAATCGTCGTCTACCTGGCCGAAAACAGCGGCCGTGTCGTCACCTACGACGCCATTATCTCCCATGTCTGGGGGCCTTACGCCAGCACCGACAACAATCGGATCCTGCGTGTCAATATGGCCAATATCCGGCGCAAACTCGAGGAAAACCCGGCCGAACCGCGCTACATCCTGACCGAAATCGGCGTCGGGTACCGGATGCGGGAGGGTTGAAGATATCGCCCTCCCGCTCTCGCTATTTTGAACCTTTGCAAAAAACTCCCTCGTAGTTTTGGCACTCTTATCGTAATCTATAGCAGTGGCGTAAATATCCGTCAGCTTTTGGTAAAAATTACGCTCAGGTGTTTGCCAAATTCCGATTTGTTGTTCCTTCATTTATCATCAAATTCAATTTATACCAATCAACTCCGCAATCTCCTCAATCGTATCCAACAGCACATGAATTTCCAAACCCTCTGCATAGCTGTTCTCCGCTGCGTAGTTTCTCCACAAGCTATAAAGCGCAGTTTCCTCACGCATATCCCGCAGGATATCCTTCCAGTCTTTCAGCATATTCATAGATT
>CANSWW010000177.1 GCA_947650845.1 uncultured Lachnospiraceae bacterium | reverse complement strand
GTTTAATATTCCTAGTCTTTGTGTTTAGAGTTTTTGTTAAAGTTAATTTTCAGTTTTTGTTTTTACTTTTCTGTTTTTAGAGGCTTGCTATACCAAAATCTTTTGTCCGGCACATCGCGTACAAAATTTATCTTGCTTACTTTCTCAGGATTGTTTATAATACAAAGAAGCGGAAGGAAAAAGCAATCGAGAGCTTTTACGCAGTCATACAAACGCGACGAGAGAGGAGAAATCATGTCACCGGTAATAGAAAAATTTTTACGCTACGTTACAATCGATACAGAAAGCAAGTCGGAGCAGGAAGCATTCCCCAGCACGGAAAAGCAAAAGGATTTGGGCCGGCTTTTGGTGGAGGAGCTGGCGGCGATGGGCGCGGAGAACCCTCATATGGATTCGCACGGCTATGTCTATGCCGCGATTCCTGCCACGGCCGCGTGTAAAGGGCCGGTGATCGGCTTTATTGCGCATATGGATACCTCGGAGGCCGTATCCGGACACCATGTAAGCCCACGGATTGTAGAAAACTATGACGGCGGAGAGATCGTCCTTCATCCGGAACGGGATATCCGGCTGTGTCCGGATGAATTTCCGGATCTTTTGCCGTATACAGGACAAGATCTGATCGTGGCGGACGGCACGACGCTTTTAGGCGCGGATGATAAGGCCGGCGTGGCGGAGATCATGGCGATGGCCGAGCATCTGCTGGCTCACCCGGAGATTCCCCACAACCGCATTCCGATTGCCTTTACGCCCGACGAGGAGGTGGGACGCGGCGTAGACTTCTTTGACGTTGCGAAATTCGGCGCGCAGTTTGCCTATACCGTAGACGGCGAAGCGGTTGGGGAGATCGAATACGAGAATTTTAACGCGGCTGCCGTCAAGGCGGTCATCCACGGAAAGAGCGTCCATCCCGGTTCCTCCAAGAGCCGGATGAGCAATGCCATCTTAATTGCTTCGGAGCTGCAGGGCCTGCTGCCGGCCGGAGAGAATCCTGCTTACACGGAAGGCTACGAGGGCTTTTACCATCCCTGTACGATTCAGGGTAACGTGGAGCAGGTTACGATGGATTACATCATCCGCGATCACGACCGGGATAAGTTTGAGCAAAAGAAAGCGTTTTTTAAGACGGCGGCGGATTTTATCAACGCCAAATACGGCAACGGCTGCGCGGAGATTACGATGCGCGACTCCTATTATAATATGAAGGAAATGGTAGAGCCGCACCGGCATTTGATCGAAAATGCCCGCGCCGCGATCCGGGCCTGCGGCCTTACGCCGGTCACGAAGCCCGTGCGGGGCGGCACGGACGGCGCCAGGCTGTCCTTTATGGGCCTTCCCTGTCCGAATCTTGGCGTCGGCGGCCACAACTTCCACGGACGGTTTGAGTTTGCCTGCGTGCAGTCAATGGAAAAATCGGTGGAAATTCTCTTAAAAATCGTAGAAATATACGCGGGCGGGGCAGCAGAATGAGCACACGTAAACTGGCTTTAAGCGACGAAATTTTGATGAGCGTAGAGAAGCCGGCCCGCTATATCGGCGGCGAGATCAACTGCGTCTATAAGAAAAAAGACGAGGTTTCAATCCGCTTTGCCATGTGTTTTCCGGATGTTTACGAGATCGGCATGTCGCACCTGGGAATTCAGATTTTATACGATATGTTTAACAGCTGGGACGACGTCTGGTGCGAACGCGTCTATTCGCCGTGGCCGGACTTGGATGCTGTGATGCGTCGGGAACAGATCCCGCTGTTTGCGCTGGAGTCCCAGGAGCCGATTCGGGAATTCGACTTTTTGGGTATCACCATACAGTATGAGATGTGTTACACGAATATCTTGCAGGTTTTGGATCTGGCGCAGATTCCTTTGTGGGCCGGCGAGCGCGGTGAGGACGACCCGATTGTCATCGGCGGCGGCCCCTGCGCCTACAACCCGGAACCGCTGGCCCCCTTTTTTGATCTGTTTTATATCGGGGAGGGCGAGACGCAGTATGCCCCGATGATGGAGCTGTATAAAAAGAACCGGGAGCAGGGAGGTAGCCGCCAGGACTTTTTGCAGGCCTGCGCCATGCTGCCGGGCATCTACGTTCCGTCGCTTTACACGACGACGTATCAGGACGACGGGACGATCGCTGCGTTTTCCCCGACAAAGGAGGGGATCCCGGCCCGCATCCGCAAGGAGATTGTTTCGGATGTCAGTCGGACGTATTACCCGGACAAGCCGCTGGTGCCCTTTATGCAGGTTACCCAGGACCGGGTTGTCTTAGAAATCCAACGCGGCTGCATCCGCGGCTGTCGTTTTTGCCAGGCGGGGCAGATTTATCGCCCGGTGCGCGAGAGAAGCCTGGACTTTTTGAAGGAAAAGGCGATCCGCATGCTGGAGTCGACCGGGTGTGGCGAGATTTCTTTAAGCTCCTTAAGCTCCAGCGATTATTCGCAGTTAAAAGAGCTGGTTTACTTTTTAATAGAAGAAACGCAGAAACGCCACGTAAATATTTCGCTTCCCTCCCTGCGGATTGACGCCTTTTCCCTGGATGTGATGAACAAAATCCAGGATGTGAAAAAGAGCAGCTTAACCTTTGCGCCGGAGGCGGGAACACAACGGATGCGCGATGTGATCAACAAAGGACTGACGGAGGAGGACATTCTCCACGGCGCCGGACAGGCGTTTCGGGGCGGCTGGAGCAAGGTAAAGCTCTATTTTATGCTGGGACAGCCCGGAGAAACCGACGAGGATGTCATGGGCATTGCCAGGCTGGCCGAGCGGATCGCCGAAGAGTATTATGAAATTCCCAAAGAGGAGCGCAACGGCAAATGCCAGATCACTTCCAGCACGTCCTTCTTTGTGCCGAAGCCCTTTACCCCTTTTCAATGGGCGCCCATGAACACGGCCGAGGAATTTTTGCGCAAGGCTTATCTGGTAAAGGATACGATGCGCGCGCAGAAGAATCAAAAAAGTCTGCGTTACCATTACCATGAAGCGGATGTGACGATGCTAGAAGGCGTATTGGCCCGCGGGGACCGCCGCATTGCGCCGGTGATCCTGCGCGCCTATCAAAAGGGCTGTTTGTTTGATTCCTGGAACGAATATTTTGATGACCGGAAATGGAAGGAAGCGTTTGAGGAAGAGGGAATTTCCCCGGATTTTTACACGATCAGAGAGCGGAGCCTGGAGGAAATTCTGCCCTGGGATTTCATCGACTGCGGCGTGACGAAGCGTTTTCTAAAACAAGAGTACGAACGAGCGATGGCCGGGATTGTAACGCCAAACTGCCGTATGCGCTGCAGCGGCTGTGGCGCGGCGGTGTTTGGAGGAGGAGTATGCTTTGAAAATACGAATTAAATTTACAAAAACCGGCCATATGCGTTTCATTGGGCATCTGGATATCCTGCGTTATTTTCAAAAGCTCATGCGGCGGGCCGAGGTGGACATAAAATATTCCGAGGGGTTCAGCCCGCATCCGGTCATGTCCTTTGCCCAGCCGTTGGGCCTGGGCGATACGTCGGAGGGGGAGTATGTGGATATTGAGGTGCAATCCACAGAAAGCAGCGCCGCTATGCTGCGCCGCCTCAATGAAAAGAGCTGCCCCGAAATCCGGATGCTAAAGTACGTGCAAATTGCCGATGAAACGCGCCGCAGCAACGCCATGAGCAATGTGGCGGCCGCCGACTACCAGATTCTATTCCGTAAGGAAGCGCCAGATGAAAGCGCTTTGCAGGCGATGCTGGCGCAGGAAACGCTGGTGGTAAAGCGCAAAACAAAGACGAAGGAGATGGAAACGGATATCCGGCCGATGATTCTTTCCTGGGAGCTTGGGGAAGAGGGGCTGTTTGTCCGACTGGCGACCGGCAGCACGGCCAACTGTAAGCCGGATACGCTGATCGAAGCCTATGACCATTTTCGCGGGGTTACGCCACCGCCCTGCGCCTGCCACTTCCATCGTTTGGAGATGTATGCCTGCAGGGAGGGGCTGTTTGTGCCGCTGTATCAGCTGGGCGAGGAACTGTTATGAATCAAATTGTTTTAACCGAATACCAAAACCGGCTGTTTTTCGGCCTTTTTCAGGATGAACGGCCGGTGGAATTTTCTTTTTATGACAGAACGCCCGGTTTTCAGCTGGGCGATGTCTTTTTGGCCCGTGTGCAGGACATTGTGCCGGGGATCCAGGCGGCTTTTGTCGGACTTTCGCCAAACCGGAAAGCCTATCTGCCGTTTGAACAGGCGCCGGCCGGCCTTCGCCCCGGAGACGAACTGCCGGTTCAGCTTATGAAAGAGGCGCAAAAAACTAAGGATCCGGTCGTATCGACCCATCTGAGCCTGGCCGGCCGCTTGGTCGTGCTGGTTGCCGGCCGCCGCCAGATCCGTGTATCTTCCAAGATCTCGGATTCTGACTGGAAAGTCGAAGCCACAGAGCGTCTGAACGCTTTATTGGAGGAGACAACCGCCGATCAGCTGCCTGCTAAGGGATATTTGAAGGAGCATCCTTTTGGCTTTATTGTCCGTACCGGCGCGTATCAGGCTTCCATGGAAGAGATTTTAAAAGAGGCAGCTGCCCTGACCGGGCAGTATGATGACATTTACCGGGCCGCGGCGACGCACACCTGTTATTCCCGCTTATGGCAAAGCGAACCGGCCTGGCTGACCAGGCTGTATAACCTGGCCGGAGAATTGACCGCCGGCTGTGGAATTGTCACGGATTTACCGGATATTTATGAGCAATGCCGGGAATTTTTAAACGGGCACAGGATGGCCTCGTTGTTTTCCCTGCGTCTTTATACGGATGCCGGCTATCCGTTGGAAAAGCTGTATCGACTGGGGCCGCGGGTTCAAGAACTTTTAGAGAAGCGCGTATGGCTGAAAAGCGGCGGTTATCTGGTCATTGAGCCGACCGAAGCGATGGTGGTCATTGACGTCAACACAGGCAAGGCAAACGGGAAGAAAACCAAGGAGGAGACGATCCTGCGCCTGAACCTGGAGGCTGCCGCTGAAATTGCGAGGCAACTGCGCCTGCGAAACTTGTCCGGGATGATTTTAATTGATTTTATCGGGATGAAACAGGAAACGCATCAGGAACAGCTGCTGCGCGCGCTGCGGGACGCGGTGCGGAACGATCCGGCCGGCGTGTCCGTTATCGATATAACAAAGCTGGGAATTGTAGAATGTACGCGCCGCAAGACAACGCGGCCGGTTTATGAGCAGCTGGGACGTCCCTGATGAAGCATGTATGTAAGGAAGGGAGAGTATGACATGAAACTGCATTCCCCTGCGCTTCCGGTTTCGTTTGAAGTACCAAACCGGGAATGGAGCCTGTTATTTACAGAGGCAGCCGAGGCCGAAGAAGAGCTGGAAAACCTTCATATCGCAAATGCATTTCTGCCGGAGCTGGATTTATGCGGGCTACGCTTCTCCGGGAGCTTTTTTGAAAACTGTCGCTTGCCGGGCAGCCTTTTTAGCCGGGCGAGTTTTGTGGATGTGCGTTTTAAGGGCTGCGATTTTTCCAACTGTCAATTTGAGGAGGCCCATTTTAACCGTTGTGAGTGGATCTCCTGCAAATGGGTGGGCGCTTCCCTAGAGGGCAGTACCTTGCGGCAGGTGGGCGCTACGTCTTGTAATCTGCAATATTGCAATCTGGATCACAGCCTGTGGGACTACATTTGTTTAAAAGACTGCGACCTTTCCCAGGCGTATATGAGCAATTGCCGCCTGAAAAAAGCAGAGCTGGAAAACTGCCGTCTGATACAAACAAGCGTTCACCGGACGCCTCTGCGCGGAATCGACTTAACGAGCTGTGAGCTGGGCGGGCTGGTGCTGTCGGAAAATTATCTGGAGCTGAAAGGGGCTTATGTGCGGGCCGATCAGGCACTGGAATTATCCAGGCTTTTGGGAATTGTCATTCGATAAAAATGATAGGATATTCGGTGGCACCTGAAAAAAGGTCCTCTTTAAAACCGGATAAAATACAAGAGACTGTTTCCAAACAAAGATTTTAAAAAATCCGTATGGAAACAGCCTCTTTTTTGTACCAACTGTTTTTGGCGGGTATATTTTACTCAACCGTAACTGACTTTGCCAGG